>ONYN01000015.1 GCA_900322085.1 uncultured Eubacteriales bacterium
AGGCCTGTGACATTATTTATCATCTCCCGTGGCTCCGGCGACGATGCTCGCCACCCATTCGTCCCCTTTCAGGGCGTAAAGCTCTTCAAGGCGGCGCTGTATTTCATTCTGCCTTGCCAGAATGACCTTAAGCTCGGACTCGGCATTTTTGGCCTCCGCCTTTTTGATCAGCTCCACTCTTTCCTCAACCCTGTCGCGATAGCTCTGGCGAAGCTCTTCCTTTTTGGTTCTTATTCTGTCCTCAGAGCCGACGCGAAGCTTCTTGGCCTCGTCGGTAAGCTCGCGGGCACGTTTATCCATTTCGACTATGCGTTCAACCATGTCCTGCATAAGCAACAACCTGCCTTTATTTGTCCGGCTGATAAAGCCGCATTTCTCAGAAATATCATTAGCTTATTATAGCGCAAATGCATTGATTATGCAAGACCACAATGCACTAAAAGAAATTCATTTTTTTATACAAATATGTGAACTTTGAGTTGCATGTCATACTGTATTCTTACAAACATCACAAAAAACGCCCCGAAGCATCGGCAGCCTTTTTATCGAGCCGCCAATGCCTCGGGGAATTGTTTTATTACTTTGATCGGTTATTGCTCTGACGACCAGAATGCGTACAGGTCTTTTCCCATTTCATCATCGCGCTCGGTAGGCAGAATGAATCCCGGCGTTTCAATCTCCTTCCCGCGCGTGTCCAGCGCACGGAACACCATGGTCGGCGGCGCCATCAGCGCGGGAACGAATTTCACCAGCAGGTAATCGTCCGATTCATTGTACGAGAGCGACAGTACCCTCATGTCCTCCTGTACGCCGGGAACGGAGGACCATTCCTCCGACAGCGACAGGTAGCCAAGACACTGTCGGACCTTTATGCGGCCGGATCCGGTGTTGTCGGAATAATGCACATAGGTGCGTCCGTTGTAATCAAAGGCCATAGAGTTATGGTCCGGCGCAATCTCCATGTCGTAGACCTCAAAGACACGGTAATGCTCCGGCAGCCTGGCATATCCCGGCTCATACAGCCGGTCAAGAAGCTCACCGCACCCCGTCATCGGCAGCACAAGCAGCAACGTCAGCGCCGCAAAAATCAGTCTGATGTGTTTCATGTTCATTTTCCTTTCATATCAATCGTCAAATTCGTCCCATGATTGACCGCCGTCGAAGGAGTGGTTGTAGACGGTGAAGGCTTTAAGCGAATCCTTTTTGTATGCCGAGCGGTCGGTTTTCAGATAATCCTTGTAGGGAAATCCGTCCGGCAACACAAACGCACCGTAGATATAAATGATCCTGCCGCCTTCCCGGTCGATCAGGGCGTATTCGTAGGTGGAGTCGAAGCCGTCGTTGGTGATGTAAGCGGGATATTGGTAAGATTTATCATCATACACCACTTCATTGGTAAATGTCTGGCCGTCGTAGTGGCGAATGGTCATGCTGAGTTGTCCCAGTCTTTCCTCCTCGGCGGCTATCTGCTCATCATCGCACCGGTATTCCAGAATAATATATCCGTCCGTATCAAAAAGCCCTTCACCGAAGGAGGACTCAAAGAGAACTACCCGGCTTTCTTCCACCGAATCGGGAAATACCGAAAGATTGCTGTCCAGATCGCCGCCGTATTTACCGATATAATACGACTTGTCATAATTCTCCGCTCCGCTTCTCTTTTCGGGAACGCAGCCGGTCAGCGCGAACGTCATTGCGATGGCCGCCGCGATGGCTGCGAATTTTTTCAATGAATTTCTCATCTAAAAGCACCTCTTTTTTCACAGAAAATCACATCGGGAATAAAACCCAAAGTGTTCCTAAAACAGCCACACTTATTACCATCACGGCAATCAAAGCAATGGCAGCTTTCTTCTTTCCTTTGGCAAACAAGAAGCATGTCAGCGCGATCAGCACGACATAAAGCAACGCCAATTTTGCCATAAATCCCATGTTCTCACCTCCCTGCAAGTCATTATTATCCATAAGAAAACCTCCGATAACGTCAAAATTTATCTGTACGGGGACGGAAAGAGCCAGTCGGTTTCGATCAGGCAGGTACTCTCCAAGTACTCGGTGAATCCGTCGTCGGGCCAGCCGCCTGCTTTGTGATCGGTTATGGTGTAGTCCAATATAAGATTGTGTCCTGTGCGAAGCTCTCTTTCCACCGGAACAAAGCTGTCGTCATCATATTTCGTGCTGTAGCCTCTCTTTTCGTTGATCAGATCGCGGCAGGTCGCTCTGTCCAGCTCCTCATCCGACAGCAGCGGAATCAGATTGGTCAGCTCGCAGAACAGCGTCAGGTCTTTGGTGTGGAAGCCCTTTTCCTCCGCGCTCTGAAAATCCCGCGTCATTGTCACCGAATACCATCTTGAACGGCTGTCAAAGTAGGCCTCAAAGTCAATACGGGTGTCTTCCGGCGTGTAAATCGAATAGTATTCATGCCGATAATAATCGCTCTCCCCCGGGTCTTTCCTTTCGTTATCAGGCGAAGGAACCGGCCTGCATTCGGGATAGAACCTGCGCGCGGCTGCTTCCGCCTGCTGAAAATAGAGCGTCATCACTTCGTCCTGTCGGCGGAATACCTTTGTCCTGTCGCAGCCGACAAGCGACAAAAACAGGGCCCACAACAGAACAACGGCCGCCAAACGATTCTTTTTCATAGCAAAACACTTCCTTTCATTGCTGATAGTATAGCATCAGTGTTGCCAAATGTCAATATGAATTTGTCGAATTTCGATTAATTCGTTTTGAATAACGCAAAAATCCCGTGAACAGAAAATTTCCGTCCACGGGATCATCATTTTTTATTCCAAGGGCGACAACCCTTCACTATTATCCTATTATCTATTCTCTAAGCAAGCGAACACAAGCGTCAATTTTTAAGACTCTGCAACGGCGCGGGAATTCTGCCGCCGCGTGAAATAAACTTCGCCGGAGAATACCTGTTGACGTCCATGATGGGACTGCTGCCAAAAAGTCCGCCGAATTCCATATCCTCGCCCGGCTTCTTGCCTATCGCCGGAATCAGACGGATCGCCGTGGTCTTGCTGTTGACCATGCCGATGGCCGCTTCATCGGCCAGAATCGCCGAAATGATCTCGGCGGGCGTATCGCCCGGAACGGCTATCATATCCAGCCCCACAGAACATACCGCCGTCATAGCTTCCAGCTTGGTCAGTGTCAATGCTCCGCAGCGTGCCGCGTCAATCATTCCCGCGTCCTCTGACACCGGAATGAACGCGCCCGACAAGCCGCCCACATGCGAACTCGCCATCACGCCGCCCTTTTTGACCGCGTCATTGAGCAGCGCAAGACACGCGGTTGTCCCGTGAGCGCCGCAGCTTTCCAGACCCATTTCCTCGAGTATGTGCGCCACCGAATCGCCCACCGCCGGTGTCGGGGCTAGCGACAGATCGACAATTCCGAACGGCACGCAGAGCCTCCGTGAAGCCTCCTGCGCCACAAGCTGTCCCATTCGGGTAATCTTGAACGCCGTGCGTTTTACAATGTCGGCCACCTCCGTGATATTCGCGTCGGGAGCCTTCGCAAGCGCCGCGCGGACAACGCCCGGGCCGCTTACGCCGACATTCACAACGCAATCGGGTTCGCCTACACCGTGGAACGCCCCCGCCATAAACGGATTATCCTCCGGCGCATTGCAGAAAATAACCAGCTTCGCCGCGCCGAAGCAATTGTTGTCGGCGGTCAGCTCGGCACATTCGCGCACGATGTGACCCATTTTGGCAACTGCGTCCATATTGATGCCCGCCTTGGTGGAGCCGATATTGACCGAAGAGCAGACCCTTTCGGTCTCGGCCAGCGCCTGCGGAATACTCTCGATGAGTGCGTAGTCGCCGGGGCCGAAGCCCTTATGTACCAGTGCGGAATATCCTCCAAGGAAATTGACCCCAACCTGCTTTGCGGCTTTGTCGAGGGCATGGGCAATCTTGACGGGATTTTTGTCGGGGCATGCCGCCGCGACCATCGCCGCCGGTGTGACCGAAATTCGCTTATTGATAATCGGAATACCGTATTCCGACTCAATCTCCTCTCCGGTCTTGACAAGATTGCCGGCGTAACGGCAGATTTTGTCATAGATCTTGTCGCACATTTTGTCAATGTCGCTGTCGGCACAGTCGAGAAGGCTGATTCCCATGGTAATGGTACGGATGTCCAGATTTTCGTCCTGGATCATGTGTATGGTTTCAAGAATATCGTTGGTGTTAAGCATGTAGTTGACTCCCGGTTAAAAAATTTATATCCTGTGCATCGAATTGAAAATGTCCTCGTGCATTATATGCACAGAAAGGGCGTTCTGCTTGCCGTAATCCTTGAGCTCCTCGCTGAGCTGGGCAAAGGGGGCGTTGGAATCGGAAATATCAGCCATCATGATCATTGCAAACATATCCTGCATGATCGACTGACTTACCTCCATGATGTTGACGTTATATTTGACGCATATATTGGAAACGCCTGCAAGAATACCTACCATATCCTTGCCTATAACGGTGATGACTGCTCTCATTTAAAGTCTTCCTTCCATAATTAAAATTTTTTGCTGCATTTGCTGTATTTTTCTCAAATAAATATGTCTCACGGCTGAAATCAGTCTAAGAACACGTCCTCTTCCTCCTCGGGTTCTATCATGCCCTCGGGGATAATATCGTCGGTAATAACCTCCGGGTGCAATATCTTGGCCATACGCCACGCACCCTTGATCACGCCCTGATACTGGTCGTCAAATACCGTCATGTCCATTGAGTAGACGCGGAAATTATCCAAAGCCGGAATACCCACCAGACTGCTCTTGGCGCGAAGCCGCTGTTCCACGCCGGGCGGACAGATAATGACGTCCGGGTCGCTGCGCATGAGATCTGACAGAACATATTCTCCTTCCGTCGAATCCTTCGCCACATTGAATCCCCCTGTCAGTTCGAGTATCGACGAAATCAGAGTGTCGCCTGTGGCAAATTGTGTGAGGTCGCTGGAAAGTATGACACATGTATTCCATGTTTCTTCGTTTTCCACCAGCCTGTAAATATCGTCAAGCTGAGTAAAAAGATCGTTGGCAAGGTCACGGCCCTTGTTGTAACCCTTGTTCCCGCCCTGAAAAACCGCTCCGAGCGCGCCGTACATCTCTACAAACGAGGATCTGCCTGTCGCTCTGGGAATAACGACGACGGGAATTTCCTTTTCCTGTATGCTTTCGACGGATTTTTGTGGCATGGTTTCATCGGTGATCACCAGATCCACATTGTTTCCCACCAGCAGATCCACCGAGGGATTGTCCGGAGTACCGCACGCTTTTAAATCGGCGGCCTCCTGATAGTCGCAATTTGCTGTGCGTCCGAAAAGCTGCTTTTCATAGCCCATGGCATAAATCACACCTACAAGCGTGCTTGAGTAGCAGACAACCTTGGACGGCGCACCGACAAATTTGACTCCTCCGATTTCAACCGGATAATTGGGGGTGTTGTCGGTTTTGTCATTGTCACCGCACCCACTGAGAGGAATCATGCAAAACAGCATAAGCAGAACGACAGTAAAAGCGGTAATTCTCCTTTTCATTGGCTTGCACACCTCCGTGAGCATTTATTTCTTTTTGGTCGCTGTGGTATTAGAAGTCTTTTCCCCTGATGTGGTTTTCTCATCGGATTTGACGGTTGTCGTTGTCGAATCGGTCGGGGAAACGTCTTCCCCTCCGTCTTCCTCCGCCTGCGCCTCCTTGCGCGCCGCTATGGTGGAATTAATTCTGTCGAGGGCGGTCTGAAGCTGCGGGTCGCTCTCGTCCGAAAGCAGATAACGGTTGGTCTTCTGATATTTGGTCAGTGCAACCTCAAATTGAGGTATGACACAGCCTTCCGAGATGACATCGCCCATATCGTCCGACCACCTTCCGGTGGTAATTCTGACCGCGCAGCCATTGCTGAGCTGAAACATTTCCTGCACCGTGTCGTGACCTGCCGTCTTGGTGCCGATGCTCTCCGCCTGCCCGTAATTCATCATGACAGCCGCAAAAAGCTCGGCCGCGCCATCGGTGGCTTCATTGATCAGCACTTCCATAGGCAGATCAATGTATTTGGTGTCGGAGGTGTATTTTATAGACGAATTGCCGTCTCTGTCGGTGACGCTCATCAGCTTGCCGGCCGGAAGCAATGTGTCCAGTATCTCGCAGGCATACTGATAATTTACGCCGCCGTTGTCACGCAGGTCGATGATAACACCCTCAACGCCCTTGTTGCGCAGCTTATTGAGCGCACTGTTGAATTGCTCGGGCGTCTTGGCGTTGAATTCGTAAATCTTGATAACGCCGATGTTCTCACCTGTCACACGGTGGGCGACAGACTTTGTCTCAAATTTTGAACGGGTCAGCTCGTAGGCGGATTTCTTGCCGTTGCGGCTGAGAACCACCGACACCTTCGGCGTCGATTCGTTGATAAGAGACAGCGCCTTGTCGTATCCGACGGTAAGCACGTCCTTGCCCTCGACACTGACGATCATGTCGCCTGCCTTAATGCCCGCTTTGTCGGCGGGAGATCCGCTGTAGACCACATTGACCAGAATGTAGCCCTCGGTGGATCTGTCGATGTCCATTCCGAGTCCGAATGTGTAGCCCAGGCTCTCGCCAACGGCAATCTGGTATTCATCCGCCGTCAGATAACCGCTGTAAGGGTCCTCAAGCCCCAGAATATATCCCTGCGATATGTTTTTTTGCAGATAATTCTCCGATATGCTGCCGCAGTAATTCTGTCTGACCGTCATATCTATCTCGGAAAGCACCTGATACATATTCTGGCGCTCTGTGACCGAACTCATGCGGCTGTCAAATATCCGTATGGCTGCGGTATAGGTTATCACCACAGCGAACGCGGCAACTATGGCGGCAATTGAAACTGCCATGCCAAGGGAGATTTTTTTTTTCATCTGAAAAAGCACCTCTTTCACGGTTGTTTACGTAAGGGCCTGTGGGCGTATCTCGGCGTGTGCGTAGCTGCGCTGCCGGATTTTTCGTCAGATGCAGAGAAATTGCCGCCGCCATACTGTCGTATTGCAAGGCAATTTCACGAAATATGACAGAAAAGATGCGCGCAGGACGTGCGCGAAGAGATACGTCGGCAGGCTCCAAAATGCCGGATCATTCTGCGGTCGCACAGAATTCTCATATAATCATACCACATAATGCGGGAATAATAAACCTTTATTTTATAAAAATTTCGGATTTTTTTATATTTTAAGCAGAAAAATGCCCGCAGTCGGTTGCAAGCACCGTCCGCGGGCATAAAATTGGAATTTTATAAGTAGTTGATGGGGTTGACAGCTGTGCCGTTGATGCGGATCTCAAAGTGCAGGTGAGGTCCTGTGGAGCGGCCGGTAGAGCCGACCAATCCTATCTGCTGTCCCTTGGTGACCGATTGACCTACGCTGACTCCGCGCTTGCTCATGTGGCCGTAAACCGTCATCTTTCCGCCGCCGTGGTCAATGATGACGTAATTGCCGTATCCGCCGGCGTTGTATGCGCTGGTGACAATTTTACCGCCGTTGGAAGCGACAATCTTGGCGCCGGAAGGCGCGCCGATGTCGATGCCCTTGTGGTTGCTGCTTACCTTTTTGCCGTTCAGGGTATAGGTACGCGGTCCGAACGGCGATGTGATGCGCTTATAACCCGGTGTAGGCCAGCCGAATGAACCTCCGTAATACTCGGTATTCTGCGAATTGGCATTGTTCTGGCTGATAAGCGCGTCAAGCTGCGCCCTGGCCTTTGCCATTTCAAGATCTATCTCGGCCTGCTTTTTCTTGTAAGCTTCTTCGTCAGCCTTGATCTGCTTCATCAGCTCTTCGGCTTCCTTCTGCTGCGCGTCAAGCTCGGTCTTCTTCGAGGCAAGCTCGGCCTTTTGCGCGTCGATTTCTTTCTTGTGCGCCTCGACCTGTGCCTTCTTTTCCTGATAGCCCTGCTTGTCGTTGACCAACTCGTCGATCAAACCCTGATCGTAATTAGCCATGGCTTCCAGGTACACGGTATTGGAGATAAACTCCTGTATGCCATTCGAGCAGAGAATGACCTCCAGACCGCCGGTCATATCGCCGGAAATATAGATAGCCTTCATTCGCTCCTTGAATTTTTCCTTGCTGTTTTCGATCTCCTGATCCTTTGCGGCAATCTCTTCCTCGATCTCTTTGATCTCGGCGTTTGCCGCGTCGATCTGATTGTTAACCGTGGTGATCTGCGTCTGAAGGTTTTCCACCAGCTCATTGACCAGATCAAGCTGATCCTGCGCTGCCGCCTTGTTTTTCTTGAGAGTACTCAGCTTGCTTGCGATGTTTTTCTGCTGTGTTTCAAGCTGGGACTGCTTCTTTTGAAGTTCTGCCTTGGTTGCCGCCGATGCGGTCAGACCAACGTCGCTGCCAGCCGGGGCAAGCTCCACGGCCAATGCCATTGCCGAAAGAATCAGAATAACGCAGACAATCACCTTTGCCAATGGGAATCCTGACTGCTTTTGAATTGCGGTTGAATCATTCATCGTTGATACCTCCGTCATTTCTCAAATATTTTCTGATAGATACCAGACTGCCGATCGCGCCTGAAAGCACACCGCTTCCGATAAAGGCAAGCAGCATCCAGCCCACCATCGAGCCGTATGGCAGCGCACCGGTAGCCAGAACGTCGGATATTGCCGACGCCGCAGCCGAATAGATGTAAGAGACAAGCCCGAAGGAGATAATACCCGCGGCAAGTCCTATGACAACGCCTTCCACCAGGAACGGCATTCGTATGAACCAGTCGGTAGCACCGACCGACTTCATGATGGAGATTTCCAGCTTTCGCACATACATGGTAAGCTTGATGGTGTTGGTTATGATGAAGAGCGAAACCACCAGAAGCAATCCCACTATCCATGTGCCAACCACCGTGACAGTCTGATTGATGCCCATAAGCTTTTCGGCATACTCACGGTTGTCCCTTACCGTGTAGACCACCGGCAGATCCTTAAGCTGCTGCACCGTGGTTTCGTATCGGGTGGGATCCTTGAATCCTACTCTGAATGCGTCGGGAAGGATATTCGCGGTATCGCCCAGTGTGTCCATGATCCTGAGCTTTTCATCAAAGCGATCCATAAGTGTGGAAAAGCCCTTTTCCTTGGGGATAAATTCAATGTTGTTCTCGTCGACATTGTCCACACTGAGAATCTGCTGCTGCACATCGGCCACCGTAAGAGACTTATCGCTGCCGCTTACCGTGTCGTTGAGGAATACCATGACCACATTTTGATCCTCGAACAGCTCCATTATGTTGGTTATGTTGACCGAAACAAGCACCGCGCTGCCCATAAGCACCAGGCAGCAAACCAGTACGCCTACCGAAGCAAGCGTCATCAGACGGTTAGCCCACGCGTTGCGCAGACCTTCGCGAACCAGATATTTGAGGTTATTAAACATAGTAATCGACCTCCGGTCCGCTGTCAGCCACAAGCTCGCCATTTTGTATCTCTACTATGCGTCGGCGGAACTTTCTGACGAGGGCGTGCTCATGAGTGACCATGAGAATGGTCGTGCCGTTGTTGCGGTTAATCTGATTGAGCATGTCGACGATCTCAAAGCTCATTCTGGGGTCGACGTTGCCGGTAGGCTCGTCCGCTATAATCAGTGCGGGATTGTTGATAAGCGCCCGGGCAAGACCCACGCGCTGCTGTTCACCGCCGGAAAGCTCGTTGGGAAAGCATTTGGCCTTATCGCTCAGACCTACATGGCTCAACACGTAAGGCACCTTTTTGCGTATTGCCTTGGTGCTGGCTCCGGTGACGCGCATGGCAAAAGCCACATTGTCAAATACCGTCATTTTGGGTATCAGCCGGAAGTCCTGAAACACCATGCCAAGCGTTCGCCTGTAGTAGGGTATATCCCTGTGTCTGAGGGTGGAAAGGCGAGTGTTGTTGACAATTACCTCGCCGCTGTTCGGGGTTTCCTCTCGCATGAGAATTTTAAGCAGAGTAGATTTACCCGCTCCGGATGAACCCACTATAAACACAAACTCGCCTTCATTGACTCTCAGGTTCAGGTCACGCAGAGCCTTGGTGCCATTGTCATAGGTTTTGTAAACATTGCGGAATTCTATCAATCTGGCTTATTCACTCCTTAAAAAAAATCACCTGCGGCAAGTGCCGTATCACTCAAATCCAAGTCATCTCATATTGCTACAATGCGCTATAAAGCGCACAAAGGCAAGCCGGCCGGATACACTCCAACCAACATTACCGTAATTCATTATAACGCATGACCCGCAGTCAGATGTTACATAATTGTAACAATTATGTTTCCAACCAAAGGTACACCATATCATCACATATGAATACTTGCCAAATAACGGCTTGTTTGTACAATAATACTGTCAATGATTCGCCGCTAATAATAATTATATAACACACTTTTTATAAATTTGCAATATTTTAAAAACTTTTAATGAACATTGAAAGTGCGACCCTTTCTTTTTTTTGACAGGTGTGATAGAATAGTACCCGTTGAAAAAAACCTTAGATCAGGAGCGATGTTTTATGTCAATGCCGGGAAGAAACGACCCCTGCTGGTGTGGCAGCGGAGCCAAATATAAAAAGTGCCACATGGATTTTGACCGCAAGCTGCACGAATTCGAGCTTGCGGGAGCTGAGGTGCCGCCTCATTCGCTGCTCAAAACGCCGGAACAGCTCGAGGGCATCAGGAAAAGCGCAGCGATCAATATCGCCGTGCTGGATTACGTCGCGGAGCATATCCGTGCGGGCATTACCACAGAGGATATCGACAAATGGGTCTACGAACAGACCGTGCTGAGGGGAGGAATTCCCGCGCCGCTGCATTACGAAGGCTATCCCAAAAGCGTATGCACGTCCATTGACGAGGTGGTCTGCCACGGAATTCCTTCGCCCGACCGCGTGCTGAAGGATGGCGACATCATCAATGTCGACTGCTCCACCATATTGAACGGCTATTTTTCGGATTCGTCCAGAATGTTCTGCATTGGCGATGTTTCACCCGAAAAAAAACGTCTGGTGGAGGTGGCGAAGCAAAGCCTGGAAGTCGGACTTTCCAAGGTGAAGCCGTGGGGATTTCTCGGCGACATGGGCGACGCCATCAATCAATTTGCCATCAAAAACGGCTACAGTGTCGTGCGTGACATCGGCGGTCATGGCATTGGCCTTGCATTCCACGAGGATCCGTGGGTGAGCTATGTCTCCAAGCCCGGCACCGAGATGCTGATGGTTCCGGGGCTGGTCTTCACCATAGAGCCGATGATCAACATGGGTTCCTGCGAGATATGGCAGGACGAGGACGACGGCTGGACTATCTACACCGAGGACGGTCTTCCCTCCGCTCAGTGGGAAATTCAGATCGCCGTCACTGACGACGGGTACGAAATCATTTCATACTGAGGTGAAAGGCAGATTTTTTGTTCAGCCACATATAAAACAAAAGGCGCTTCGGAAGGTTCGGAACATGACCTTGCCGGAGCGCTTTTTTGTTATCGGTTGAGGAAATTACGCTTCCTTCTTGATTTTGAAAACAAATCTGAGAATGGGAGCAAGTGCCTTGGGACTTCTGACTACAACGATTTTCATAAGTATTACCTCCGCGTGTGTGATGTAATTTTGTGGAGCAGCCCTTCCGCCGCCCTGCAATAACATAATACGCTGCGCGGAGAATTTGGTGACAAGTAATTTTCTGCTACCCTTGCGAAAGCACCCTTTCCCACCACAGGTTGCCATCCTCACGCAGAAATACAAATCCGCATCTTTTAAGAACATTCTGCGATTTTATATTATCGGACTTTGTGTCGGCAAGCACCTTTTCGATACCCATGCTCCTGCCGAAGGACAGAAAGGCTGTCAGGGCTTCGGTCATGTATCCGTGTCCCGAATAGTCGGGATTCAATCCGTAGCCCACCTCTGTTACGCCTTCACGTGGGACATATTTGTAATCTATGGAACCGATGATGTGACGGTTTTGCTTGAGCACCAGCAGAAACTCGGTAAAAAAGAGATAATTCTCAGGGTCGGATGCTATTTCACTTTCCAGCCGCTTTAAAAAAGCCCTCAGCAGATAATCCAGTTCCTCTCCCCGGTAGACCACGTCGAATGTCTGCTCAAATTTCGGCAAATCCGAGTTGAACAGCGCAAGATTTTCCTGAGTATAGGGGAACAATATCAGCCGTTCCGTCTCTATGCAGTCTTTCATATTTTTTATGCTTTTCATGTTGTTCATAAAATTCTGTCTTCCGTGTCATCGCGCTAATCAACAGTTTCCGATCCGTTCGGCGCGGAACCCAAAGCAAGCCCGGCAACTACAGTCGCAAATTCCTGCGGCAGACTGTACTGCACATTGTGTCCGCAGCCTTCAATGAGATAAATGTCCTTCTTGGGAGCGGTAATGCCGTTATAATACGCCTTCACCGAATCCACCGGACAAATCCAGTCGTCCGAGCCGGAAATGAAATACACCGGCACAGCATAATCCTTGCTCTCCTTATCGGCGTCAAACGCGACGGTATAATCAAACAGCTGCTTGTTCAGTTCAAAATATTCTCCCATGTCACCCAGCTGCTTTAGGAACCATCTGAAATCGTCCATTCCGAAGTAGGGAGAGGACACCGCATACCATGTCGAACTTTCCTGCACTGCCACGGGATGATACTCCCCAACCAGACGGCGCAGTGCCATCAGATTCACAAGACTTGGGGCATTCTCCACCACGGAATAGGCTTTTTCTAGCGAGCTTGTATCATCGCCGGCCGCCTTTGCCTTGCGCAGAGCGTCCTGATAACTGTAAATATCGCTTCTCTCCAGCGACACCACCTGCGCCACCGCAATATATTCCGACACCTTATCGGGGTGCCTGAGAACGTATTGGCTTCCCAGAATCGTGCCGTAGGAATGCCCCATGACGATTACCTTCTCCTGCCCGAATCTCTCGCGCACGTAATCCACAAGGGCATCCAGGTCCGCAAGAGCCTGCTCAAATGTGGCTGTGGAATTATCGGGATCATCCGCGATGTTCCTGAAATAGGTTCTTCCGCAGCCCCTCTGATCCCAGCACACAAAGGTGAATTGATCTGTGAGTTCATCGGCGAACGAATAGGTAACATATGAATCCGGAGAAGACGGTCCTCCGTGAAGATACACAATTACCGGATTGGAAACATCCCTGCCGGTCATAAGCACATACTGATCCTGCCCGTTCAGCGGCAGATAAAGCGATTCGTCCACACCGTTTATCATATTGGGATAATGTCCGACATACCGCACATTTCTCACGGCGATGACCGCCGATATGACACCGAAAACCACGGTCAGAAGCGCAACGGCAGTCCACTTGACAATGCGCAGTCCAATGGGCTTCTTTTTCCTTTCACCGAGAACTTCCCTTTGATGCGCCAGATGTATGCCTATGTGTCCGATTCCGAGTACAACGGTTGAAATGATCATCAAAATATTGCTGCCATATATACCCAGCAAAAAGAACGCCGCCACCGGAAGCGTCGCTCCGGCGACCGGAATTTTAAGCAAATCGCTGTAAAAATCGCTCATTTCCCTTTTGCTGCGAAAGTACCGCACCCAGTATATTTCATACAGCACCATCAGTGCCAAGGACAGGATCAGCCACAGGCTCCACATATCCCAATGCCGTACATTGAAATCGGCAAACACCAGCGCGGCGCAGCTGACAAGCACTTCTCCCGCCCGTTCAAAAGCCAGCAGCACTTTGCTTTCATTTCCTACGTATTTTTCATAGTCTTTGGGCTTTTTGCCTGCCCATATGATATTAGGCACCATGAGCATGACAAGATAGATCAGACCCACATAAGAAAATCCCAGACGCATGATGTATCATCCCTCCTAAATAGATTGTCAAAACTGAATTATAACACGCTTTGGGACGAACCTACTACCTTCTACCTTCACTACCTTTCATCTCTCTTTGCACTCAACGATGACGGTTTTTCCTTCGTGGATTGTCATGCTGAAATTTTCACGGTCTGTTATGTGATTGCTCACTCCTAAGGGGAAGAAACTGTCAATTTTCTGACGAACTGTCGGGTATTCCACTCCGCTCATGCTGACCAAGGCATATTGGCATCCGAATGGAAATACCGAAAAATAGCCGCCTTCGATGCTGTCAGGCGACGGCTTTATCTCATCGCCCACGCCGAACACACGCACAACGGTGCTTTCGTCGGCAAGAATTCCGTGGGCTCCGTGAGCTCTCAGATATTCCAGCGAAGAAATGTTGGCAAAGGTGTGATCGAGTCTGCCCCCCAGACCGCCCAGAATCACAAACGAATTCATTCCCCTTTGCAGTCCGTGCTTGACGGCAAGCATGGTGTCGGTGTCGTCCTTGCGGGAGGGATAGACTTCGGCGGCGGAATCCGGAACATATCCCAGAGAATCAAAATCCCCCAGCAGGCAGTCCGCCCTGACCGCCAGAGGTTCCAGATGTCTGAATCCCCCGTCGGCGGCGATGATATAATCCCCCGGTTCTATGTATTTTTTGATAACATCATAATCGCGGATTTTTCCCGCGGAAATAATCACACATCTCATCGCTTTTTCCAGTCCGAAGCGCTCCTTTATGATTCGTTTTTAAGCTCTTAAGTCAGCGACCTTGCGAGCGCTTTCTCTCCCATTCCTTGATGTCCTTGACCTCATTGTAAAGCGCGACATAGCTGTCATGGCGCGACTGGGATATTTTCCCTTCACGCACCGCCTCCAGCACCGCGCAGCCCTTCTCGCAGGTGTGCGAACAGCCTGTGAAGCGGCAGTTTGGAACGTAATCGGCAAATTCACGGAATGTGTCGTGCAAGTCTTCCTTATATACAAATTCGGCAAATTCTCCGTCAAATGAGGAGAATCCGGGAGTATCGGCGATTTTTCCGCCGAATTCAAGCGAAAAAAGCTCGGTTTCGCGTGTAGTGTGCCTTCCGCGTCCGAGCTTTTTGCTGGTTTCACCCGTTTCGCGGTTGAGTCCGGGGCAAAGCGCATTGAGCAATGTCGATTTGCCCGCCCCGGTATTGCCCGCGAAAGCGCTGATTTTATCCTTCATAATGACGCGTATCTCGTCCAGGAAATTCCCGTCAGGCGACGCGTAATCCGCGCAGATGACGGAAAATCCCGCTTTGCGGTATATCTCCCCGAATCCGCCGTCCTCCGCAAGGTCCAGCTTGGTGATGACGATCACGGGATTGATCCCCTTGTGCTCCGCCAGAGAGATAAACCGGTCGACTATTAACGCGTTTGGCTGGGGTTGACACAGCGAAACCACAATGAACAGATTGTCGAGGTTGGCAAGGGGAGGACGCAAAAGGGAATTGCGCCGCTCCAGCACACGGTCAAGGCTGGCAAGCCCGCCCTCATGCACCGTAATCACGCACCTGTCGCCCGCGACGGGAGTAACCCTTTCGGTGTGCGCTCCCTTGCCCCGAAGCACGCCGCGGGCGCGACATTCGTAAATCCTGTCTCCCGACTCGACGTAATAAAAACCGCCGATGCCCTTGATGATCAGACCTTCGAGACAAATGGCCTGATTGGGTCTGCGTGAAATATTGTCTGTCATGAGGCGTTAACCCTGTGCTTCCTGTGATTCGGCTTCGGACGTTGTTTCCGAAAGCCAGCTTATATCGTAATCCTTGGAGACACTTGACTTGCCGTTGTTGAAGTTCACCTTGTAATCGCGGTATTTCCTGCCGTTAAGGGTGACGCTGACCTCCTGTGTTCCCGAGCCTGTGAGCTTGATGGAATAGGACGTCTGAGATGAAAGCGATACATTCGCCGCTTTGACCGATACGCCGTCAAGGAATACCTCCAGCGTCACTTCCTGACTGCTCTCCGGCAGGCCGATCTTGAGCGTTACGGTCGATTCGGGTGCCTTACCATTGCTGATGGTGAATTTGACAACGGTATCCTTTGTCAGCTTGGTGCCGTACGCGGGTTCCTGGGAGATAATGGTTCCCTCAGGCTTGTTGCTGTCCACTTTGGTAGCCTCGGCTATGGTGATGCCTAGCGATTCAAGCTCGCTCTTTGCAGAAACGTAAGGCATATTGACGAAGTTTCTCATTACCTGATCCTCGGTCTTCGCGCCAAGGCTGTAGTAAACCTCGATTACATCACCCACCTGTACCTCCTGTCTGGGCTGAGGATTGGTGTTGCACACGATGTCGGCGGGGGTGTTCTCGTCATAAATCGGCATGGGAACGTACGCAAGTCCCTGCTGTGTGAGGAGCTGGGTGTACTGGGTATAGGTCATGTTCTGGTAATCCGGAACCATCAGTCGCTCGGGGCCTTTGCTCACAACCAGCTTGACGCGGGAGTCGGAATAGACCCTCTTGTTGGGCTTCGGATTCTGCTCCATGACAACGCCTTCAGCAATTTCACTGCTGAATTTTTCCTCTTTGAAAAATTCATAGTCGTACTTGCCGCTCTGGAGAATATCGTTATATACCTGACCCACAAAATTCGGAAGCTCGGTCTGTTCGCTGGTGTTCTTTTTGAGTATGCCGCTGGCGTCAATGAATATGATCACAAACACCACCGCTACCAGCACGAATGCCGTAGCTATGCCCGTCAGCACCGGAATAACCGGGCTTTTGTAATCGTCGCCCGCGGAATCGGTCTTTTTGACCGCCTCCTGCGCCTTGCGATAGCGTGCGCTGTCCTCCACAATATATTTGTATCCGAACTTGATGCCGGGATTGAGCTTGAAGTTCTCGATGTCCTGGAGCATTTCGGAAGCGCTCTGATAGCGGGCGGCCGGATCCTTCTGCATTGCCTGCATGGTGATTTCCTCAAGGCCGACCGGAATGTTGGGATTGATCTGGCGGGGCATCTTGGGATCCGCCTGAAGCTGCATGACAGCTACCGAAACAGCGCTGCTTGCGTCAAACGGAAGCTTGCCGGTCAGCATTTCGTAAAGCATGACGCCCACCGAATAGAGATCTGCCCGCGCGTCGGTGGCGGCGCCTCTGGCCTGCTCCGGCGCGATGTAATGAACTGACCCGATCGCCTTGTCGGTGATGGTGCTGGTCTGGCTGTTTGCCAGACGCGCAATGCCAAAATCGGTCACTTTAATGCGTCCGTTGGAAAGCAGCATGATATTCTGCGGCTTGATGTCACGGTGGACAATGCCCCTGGAATGTGCATGCATCAGCGCCCGAAGTATCTGGGTGGTGAAATGCACCGCTTCCTTGACACGCACCACATGCTGCTGCTCGATATAATCCTTGAGCGATATGCCGTCAATGTACTCCATGACGATGTATTGAAGCGACGGGCTGTTGCACACATCGAATATCTTTACGATATTGGGGTGGTTGAGCAGAGCGATCGCACGAGATTCGTTGCGGAACCTGCGGCAGAATTCCTCGTTGTCGAGATATTCCTCACGCAGTATCTTGACGGCGACGATGGCGCCTGTGTCAAAATCCTTTGCCTTATAGACGACTGCCATGCCGCCGTTGCCGACCTCTTCGAGAATCTCGTATCTTCCGTCGAGGACCTTTCCGATATATTTATCCATATTGATTAAACACTCCTTTTATTGTCCGCCGCCGCTTTGCGCGGCACGGTCGGAAATGCGTCTGGTTATATCCTGCCGCTCAGCAGTAAACTGTTACTGCCGTTACGTTGTCCCCGCCGCCGTGACGGTTTGCCGTATCTATGAGCATATTAACAGCATCGTCATCCTTGTACTTGTAAAGTATTTTGTACATTTCAAGGTCGTCTACATAATTGGATAATCCGTCGCTGCAAAGCAGAAGTATGTCTCCCTTAGCAACGGGACATTCGCAATGGTCGATATCAAGCTTGGGCTTGACTCCGAGCGCTCTGGTGATCAGATTTCTTCTCGGGTGAAAGCGGGCCTCCATCTCGGTAAGCTCTCCGCTGTCCACCATGACCTGCACCACGGAATGATCCACCGTCATCTGACGGAGGTCTCCTTTGGCATACAGATAAACCCTGCTGTCGCCCGCATGGGCTATATACGCCGTATCCCCGCGGACGATCACAACCACTACGGTGGTTCCCATTCCGCGCAGGCTGATATCTTCCTGCGCTTCAATGTACACCTTGATATTGGCGGCATTCACCGCCCTGGCTATCATATCGCGTATCTGACTGGCGCTCATGCCGCTTGTGTAATTGGCTGTCAGACGGACGGAAATCTCCTCCACAGCCGTGCTGCTCGCCACATTGCCGCCGTTTGCGCCGCCCATGCCGTCGCATACTACGGCCCATGCGCTGCCGTCGTCAAAGATTCCGTGCATCTCCGCGTCCTGATTGGAATGACGTACCATTCCCTTGTCAGTCCTGCTGTAAATTTTCATCGGATTCCTCCTTCTTCTTGCGCCGAAGCTGTCCGCACGACGCGTTGATGTCCGCTCCCAGCGTTCTGCGGACGGTTGCGGTAATTCCCCTTGATTCAAGTATATTGATAAATTTCTGTATTTGTTTTGGTGATGAACGCTCGTAGGAATTCCCCTTAACAGTATTTACCGGAATGAGGTTAACATGACAGAGCATTCCCTTTAATTGACCGGCAAGCTCAAGAGCGCATTGTTCGGTGTCGTTTTTACCCTTGATGAGCGAATATTCAAACGAGATTCTGCGATGGGTCGCCTCGGCGTATTGGCGACAGGCCGTGAGAAGCTGATCGACATTCCACTTGTTGTTGATGGGCATCATCTCGCTCCTCAGCGCATCGTTCGGCGCGTGAAGCGAAACCGACAGGGTGAACTGCGGCTTCATCTCAATCAACTGATAGATTCTGTCCACCAGTCCGCAGGTGGACAACGATATGTGGCGCATGCCTATTCCCACGCCTTCGGTGTCCGAAACCAACTCCAGAAATCTCATTACGTTGTCAAAATTATCCAGCGGTTCCCCCATGCCCATCAGCACGATGTTGGAAATGCGTATGCCGTTGTCACGCTGGGCAACCGTAATCTGGGAAAGCATTTCGGCAGATCTCAGGTTGCGGGCGAGTCCTCCCATGCCGGTGGCACAGAAGCGGCAGCCCATTCTGCAACCCGCCTGAGTGGAAATGCATATGGTGTAGCCGTGGTGATAACTCATCACGACGCTTTCTATATATTCGCCGTCGTCCAGGCGAAACAGGTATTTTATGGTTCCATCATACGCCGAAATCAGTTTTTTTTCAACTGTTACATTGTATATGTAATAATTTTGTAACAATACTGTCCGCATATCCTTGGATATATTGGTCATTTCGTCAAAAGACTGAGCACCCTTGGCATGAAGCCAGTCGTACACCTGATTGGCACGGAATTTCGGCAGTCCCAGCTGCGCAAAGCTCTGTGTCATTTCGGCTTTGGTCATAGATTTGATGTCGGCTTTTTCCTGCGGCAAGAGGTTCAGTCCTTTCTTCTGACGGCGGATATAAAAAATCCGTCTGTATTGAAAATATGCGGGAATAGTGTCAATGTATAATCAGGCTCGTCGATGGCACGGCTGAGGCCCTCCGGCAATGAAATGGGGCAAGGCTCAAATTCGCCGTGCTGCTTGAGAAACGCCCCTATTACTTCTACATTCTCAGCCGGATGGAGCGTGCAGGTGGAATAAATCAGCCGTCCGCCTTTTTTTACCATACACGCGGAATTCTCCAATATGCGCCGCTGCAAATCCGGCAGACCTTCTATTTCGCCCCAAGACTTGCGCTTGATGTCGGGCTTGCGGCGGATAATTCCCAGCCCCGAGCACGGCACATCGCACAGCACCAGATCGGCACATCCGGCATCGGACGGCTCCAGCGCGTCCCTCACCGTCGGCTGAATGCAGCCAAACCCCAGCCGCTCTGCACCCTCCGCGATGAGCGCCACACGGTGCGGATGAAGGTCGCATGAGATAATCTGCCCCTTATCGCCCATGAGTTCGGCCATCGTAAAACTCTTGCCGCCCGGAGCGGCACAGACGTCGTAAACAAGACTTCCGCTCTCCGGCGAGGCAATCGCGCAGCAGAGCTGCGATGAACCGTCCTGAACGTGAAAAAAGCCGTTTTGGTATTCCGGCAGTTCGGTGATGTCGCCCGCCTCCTCAATCGCAAGACAGTCCGGAAGTATTCCCGAGGGAATAACCCTGATTTCCCTGGCTTCAAGCAACTCACGCAGGGCATCGGACGAAATCTTCATAGGATTGACGCGGACATAAATCGGGGGACGCCCTTCCAGACCCGCCAGAATCTTCTCGCAGAGATCCTCGCCGTAGCTTTCGGACCAAAGTTCCGCCAGCCATTCGGGACAGGAATATTTTACGCTGAGATACTTCATCGGATGCCGCTTGCGGTCGGGAAGGCTGATCTGCTTGCCGTCCCTGATGAAGCTGCGCAGCAGCCCGTTGATAAATCCTGTTGCGCGGAAGAGTTTAAGCTTCTTTGCGAGATTGACGCTCTCATTGACCGCCGCTGCATCGGGCGTGTTCATAAAGACCATCTGATAAACAGCCATTCGCAAAATGCAGCGCACTTCGGGTTCAATACGTGCGCCGGGCTTAACATAGCTGCTTATAACATGGTCGATATATTCGTTTTTTTCCAGCACCCCGTAAACTAAGCGGGTGATGAATGCCCTGTCGCGAGGCTCCGGCCTTACGGCAGTCAGAGCCTCATTCAGGGAAATATTGGAGTAGCCTCCTTCGCTCTCCACCCGCATGAGCACCTTGAAGGCAGTCATGCGGGGATTGGGAGAGGAGGGTTTTGGGGGAGTATTCTGTGTCATGGGATTTATCTTCTGCGGTTGCTGCTGCCGCGAACGATGAGCAGTATGCGCAGGAAGCTCGCCAGAGCGGTGATGAGCGCGGCAACATAGGTCATTGCGGCGGCGGTAAGCACCTTGCGCACGCCCTTTGCATCTTCGTCGTTGGCAATGCCGATAGCCTTGATGTGATTCATCGCGCGTTTGCTGGCGTTGAATTCAACCGGCAGCGTGACAAGCTGGAAAATGGTCACGGTGGAGTAAAGCGCTACGCCGATATAGGCCAGCCACAGTGTCTGGCTCAACACCAGTCCGAGTATGATGAGTATCATGGAAATCTGCGAGCCAAAATTGGTGATCGGAATGATCGCCGAGCGAACCTTATTCGGGAAGTAATGCTCGGCGTGCTGAATGGCATGTCCCACTTCGTGCGCCGCGATGCCGATAGAGGCAATGGAAGTGCCGCTGTAGACGTCGGGAGAAAGATTGACGGTGTTGTCCTTGGGGTTGAAATGGTCGCTGAGAGTCCCCTGCACCATATTGATCGGCACATTGGTAAGACCGTGATCGTCCAGAATCATTCTGGCAGCCTGAGCGCCGCTCAGGCCTCTGGAATTGGCAATTTTGGAATATTTGTTGTACGCCGACTTCACCCTTGCCTGCGCGATCAGGGCAATGATCATCGCCGGAATCACCAGCAGGATGTAGTAATAGTCGATGCCAAATCCCAGATAGGGAGTCCCCGTAAATCCGTTATTTGCGCTGTAGGCTCCGTAATTGTTCATTCCGTCCGCCACGAGTGTCAATGCTTCATACATAGTGTGTTTACCTGCCCTTCAAAAATGTTTTTTTAATGGTGAAAATATTTTATCCCTCAGATGATTGCAGGATGGTGCCCGTATCAATTTTGTGACCCCTGAGATAATCTCCGGCGGACATGCGCTTCTTGCCCTCCGCCTGTATCTCAAGCAGCTCTATGGCGCCGGTTCCGCACTTGACGGTCAGCGGTTCCAAAGAGATGATCTCGCCGCACTTGGCTTCGGGGACCTCCATTCCAGACAGTGCGCTGCGGTGGAGCTTCAGCTTTTTGCCCTCCAGAATTGTCGTTGCAACCGGCCACGGCGAAAGACCGCGTATCTGATTGTGAATTTCCAGTGCGCTGCGGCTCCAGTCCACCGCGCAAAGCTCCTTGGTCAGCATTTTGGCGTAGCAGCTCAGTGAGTCGTCCTGCTTTTGGGGCTTAAGCTCGCCTTTTTGCAATGCGTCAAGGGTTCTGACAATCAGTTCCGCACCCATTTCGGAAAGTCTGTCGTGCAGTTCTCCCGCCGTTTCGTCGGGATCAATGGCTGTTTCGCATTTCATCAGCATATCGCCGGTGTCAAGCCCCACGTCCATCTGCATGGTCGTGACGCCGGTCTTGCTCTCGCCGTCCATCACGCTCCACTGAATCGGCGCGGCGCCTCTGTACTTCGGCAGGAGAGAGGCATGCACGTTGATGCAGCCGAATTGGGGGGCGTCAAGAATGTCCTTGGGCAGTATCTTGCCATAGGCGATGACAACACCGACATCCGGCTGAATCTCGTGGAATATTTTCAGCGCCTCGCCGTCCTTCATGGAGGTCGGCTGATAGACCGGAATATGATGCTCCAATGCCTTGACCTTGACCGACGGAGGCGTCATGGCGTACCCTCTGCCCTTTGGCTTGTCAGGCTGAGAAAATACCGCCGCGATCTCATGGCCCGCCGCGATCAGCGAATCGATCGCCGGTGCGGCGAATTCGGGCGTACCCATAAATATAATTCTCATCGGAATTCACCTCGATTATATTCCATTATATTTCTTTTTTGCAGTCTGTCAGAAACCGAAATAACTCATCGCGCCGGCGATGGCCGCATCAATAAGGGGAAAGAGTACCAGACTGCCTATCCACTTGACAAGCAAAGCCTTTACGGGAATGTACGGACGCAGGTCTTCCGTACCGGGGATTTCCCAAGCCTTTGTATGTCCGACCCAGTAGACATCTATGAATATTCTGTCAAATAACACCGCTATCAGGTAGACCACAGTCATCTGAATAAAGCCTTCCCAGAACCCATGCGCACCGTTAAGCAGATAAACCGCCGCAGGCACAGCGATAAACTGGGGAATATACAGCGCGAGTGCCGCCTTGAGCGTGTTTTTTTTGATTTTCTCCTTTGTGGTCAGTCCCAGCTCGATCACTCTGTCCTGAACGTCCTTCTCATAGAATGTAACCAAACCGACAGGCCCGTTTGCGATTCCAACGACGCATATAAGCAGCAGCCAGAATGATAATAACAAGCCTTCCATTATCACCAATGCGATTGTCATAATAATACCCTCCCATATATTTCAAGCATCAAAAGCGCTTGCGAAATCATTCTTTATTATCTGTTCCTGATGATTTGAGCGAACGAATGTGAGCGCTTCAGTCTACCGGATGATTTTCACGCTCCTGCTCCACCTCATCCGGGTCAACCATGCGGATTACCTTATCAATGTAGAGAGTGCCTTCAAGATGATCTGTCTCGTGGCTGGCGCAGGAAGCAAAAAGATCCTCACCCTCTATCTCATAAAGATCGCCGTTGCGATCGCGGTATCGCATTCTGACGTACTGCGGACGGTTGAGAATTCCCCACTGACCGGGTATGGACAGACAGCCTTCCATGCACTCCTGCTCCCCCCGCTTTTCGATGATTTCGGGGTTAATCATCTCGATGGGACCGTCGCCCATGTCGATGATGACAATTCGCCTGAGTATTCCCACCTGGGGAGCTGCCAATCCCAGTCCCTTCGCCTCGGCAAGCGTTTCCTTCATGTCGTCGAGCAAATCCCAGAGCTTCTGATTGAATTCGGTGACAGGGCGGCATTTCTTGCGCAGAACACTGTCCCCTTCTTTGACTATTTGCCTGAGTGCCATATGATCGTTCCTCCAATTCTTTATTCCAAGCCCGAAGGGCTTCCGAAACTATTCTCTATTCTCTATTATTTATTCTCTATTATCTAAGCGAACGAATGTGAGCGTCATAGTACGCTGTCCGGATTGAGATCGGCGTAAACGGTGACTTCCCTGTTGGCGGGATCTCTGCCGGATTCACACAGCAGAAGCTGCATCATCTCACGAAAGCGGGCATTGTTGCGGCATTTGAGGATGATCTTGTAGCGATAGCGGCCGCTCACCTTTTTGACCGAAGCGGGAGAAGGCCCCAGCGCACGGATTGGTACGTCGGAGTATTCCCGCTGGGTGTGGAATTTGAGCGACTGCATGAAGGAAAACGCCGCTCCGGCGGTTTCATCGTCGCGGCTGCCCACAAATCCAATCATGCATATGTCGGCAAACGGAGGGTAGAGCATCGCCTTGCGAAGAATAATCTCATTTTGGTAGAATTTCTTGTAATCCTGACTCGCCGCCATGTCGATCACGGGATTGTCAGGAGTCATTGTCTGAATGATCGCTCTGCCTCTGATGCCGCCGCGTCCGGAACGCCCCACCACCTGCGTCAGCAGCGAAAACGCCCTTTCGTAGCTGCGGAAGTCGTCGCTGTACAGCGCCTGATCCGCCATAAGCACGCCAACCAGTGTGACACGCTCAAAATCAAGCCCCTTGGCGACCATCTGAGTGCCTATCATCATGTCGTAGAGTCCCGCGGCAAAATCGCCCAGCTTTTTGTCATACGATGAACGCCGCGTCATGCTGTCGGCGTCCATGCGAAGTATTCGCGCATCGGGAAAAAGCCTTGCCAGTTCCTCCTCCGCCTTCTGGGTGCCATGCCCCGCAAATCTGAGATACGGCTCCCCGCAGGAAGGGCATGCGTGCGGCACCGGCGCGGAATATCCGCAATAGTGGCACATAAGCCGCTTGTTGTCACTGTGGTAGGTCATGGAAACGCTGCAATTGGGGCATGTAATGACATCGCCGCAGGCACGGCAGGATACGAATGTGTTGAATCCCCGGCGATTGTTGAGCAAGATGGATTGCCTTCCGCTTTCAAGATTCTCCTTAAGCGCCTGATAGAGCCGCGGACTGATGATGCCGTCATTGATATCCATGCGGGATATGTCTATTTTTTCCACCTCGGGCAGAATGGCGTTTCCATAGCGCTGGGTAAGCACCTGATAATCATACCTGCCCGCCTCGGTGGCGTTGTAATACGTTTCGATGGAAGGCGTTGCCGATGCAAGCACCAGCAGGGCCTTGTTGTACCCGCAGCGGAAGCGTGCCGCGTCCCGCGCGTGGAATCGCGGTGAATTCTCCGATTTGTAGGTGTACTCCTGCTCCTCGTCGATAATCACCAGCCCCAGCCGTTTGAAGGGCGCAAATATCGCAGACCGGGTGCCGAGAGCAATCTGAGCCTCTCCGTCACGCACCCGTTTCCATTCGTCCATACGCTGCGCAAGGGACAGCCCGCTGTGAAATACAGCTACCCTGCTGCCGTAGCGCTCATGGAATTTTCCGAGCGTCTGCGAAGTCAGGGCTATCTCAGGCACCATTACGATAATGCCCTTGCCGTCGCCGAGAACCTCGTCTATCAGCCGCAGAAAGACCGATGTTTTGCCGCTTCCCGTCACACCGAAAAGCAGCGATACATTGAATTTGTCCTCTTGGTACAGGCGGTAGAGGTTTTCAAAGGAAGTCTGCTGCTGTGGCGACAGAATGACCCTGCCGCTCCTTCCCGAACCGGCTCCGGAATAGGGATTGCGGTAAATCTCCTCCTCATAGAAGGTGACGACGCCCTTCTTGGCAAGCAGATCGACCACCGCCTGGGAAATCCCTGTGAAGTAGCAAATCTCTTTTACCGAAGCGGTCTGCACGTCCCGCAGAAGCTTGACAATCTCGTTCTGTTTCGGCGTCAGCTTCAGTTCCTGAAGCTTTTCGTAATCGGGGGACAGCATCGCCATTTTGACGGTGGCGTCTCTGATGTTTCGCACGGCGTCATCCGTGCGTTCCAGCAGCCCCTTTTCCACCAGCTTGTCAGGAATCGAGGAATTCTGCGGAAGATTCATCACCTCCGCTATATGTTTCTTCTCCAGCACAAGTCCACGGTTGTTGAGAAACATCTCCAGAATTTTGCGTTGCTGAGGAGTGATGTCTCCCCGCCCACTCAAAGTCATTCCGTCAAGCTGGGCGGTGGCTCTGTATGACGTGACCACACGTACATTGATCCCCGTGGGGAGCATGACTTTGGCCGCTTCGTAATAGGTGCAGTAGTAGTTGTCGCGGAACCATTTTGCCATCAGCAGCATTTCTTCCGAGAGAACAGGCTCATCGTCCAGCAGTGCTGAAAACGGCTTGACATTGGCAAAATCGGCGGTCTGGCTGACCTCAAAAATCACACCCTGCCGCTTCCTGTTGCCTCTGCCGAAGGGAACCAGCACCCGGCAGCCGGGCGACACCATATCCGCATATTCCACCGGAACCGAATAATCAAAAAGTTTGTCAAAATCGTAGGCCGTATTTTCCACCGCAATTTTTGCGTATATCCTGGAAGGATAATTCAAATGTGTTCGCCACCTTCAGTCCGAACAGTCCGTGACGAAATTATTCGTCACTCTCGGTAAAGGATTGCTCTTCATCGTCCGGGGCAATGGTGTAATTCATGGTCTGCACAGGGATATCGTGGGAGTGATGCTCCTCTTCCTCCGGCTCGATATGCTCAATGGTTGCTCTGCCGTCGAGCAGACGGTCGATCACCATATTCACCGGCTTACGGTAAAGCACATCGTTGTTGGATTCGGCCTCATCGGCTATCTCTCTTGCTTTTTTGCTGATCGCGTTGACCAGAGAATATCTGCTGTCGGACATTTCAAAAATATCGTCAATCGTTCTGTTGATCTTTTCCATAAGTTTCAAGCACCTCGTCAATCTTGTATTCAATGCGTTTGCGACTGTTTAGTTCGGCTTTGACTATGCAGAGCAGGTCATCCGCCGACTCCTCGATAATCTCGTTTACCAGAATGTAATCGTACCAATGCGCCTCGGGGATTTCGTCCCTGCCCTTGGCAAGGCGATATCTGATTTTTTCCTCACTGTCGCGTCCCCTGCTTCTCAGACGGTACTCCAACTCCTGGAACGACGGCGGCAGTATGTAGACCGTCACCGCCTCCGGATACTGTTCAAGCACCTGTCTGGCGCCGTTGACGTCGATTTCCAGAATGACGCTGCTGCCGGCATTCAGCCAGCCCTCCAGCTTATCCTTGGGGGTGCCGTAGTATTCTCCGGCATAGCTGTTGTATTCCACCAGATTATTGTCGGCGATATTCCTCTCAAAATCCTCCTTGGACACATAATAATATGTCTCGCCGTCCACCTCGTTTTTGCCTATGCCGCGCGTGGTCATGGAAATCGAAAGCTGTACGTCCACTCTGGCATCATCGGCTTTTTCTAGGGCGCGGCTTACGACGGTTCCCTTGCCCGAAGCCGACGGTCCCGAAACAATCACTATCAGACCCTTGTTATTCATCAAAATCCTTTTCCTCACTTTCGTAAGTATTCTCGGCTGCGCCGTCCTCACGGTTCTCCACTCTGCCCGCTATGTGCTTGGGCTGAATGGCGGACAGTATCACATGATCGCTGTCGGTGATGATGACAGCCTTGGTTCTCCGTCCGAACGTTGCATCTATGGCGTTGCCGTGTTCTTTTGCGTCCTGCACCATGCGCTTGATCGGCGCCGAGTCCGGACTTACTATCGCTATAATATGGCTGACGGCGACCATGTTGCCGTAACCCACGTTGATTAGCTTCACGCCGCTGACCTCCCGATCATTCGATATTTTGTATCTGCTCACGGATCTTTTCAATCTCCGCCTTGATCTCCACCACAAGGTGTGCAATATCGGAATTCTGACACTTTGATCCGATGGTGTTGGCCTCACGGTTCATCTCCTGCACGATGAAGTCAAGCTTTCGCCCGACCGCTTCGCCAGAAGTCAGCATATGGCTCATCTGGTCGAAGTGGCTTCTCAGGCGGACTGTTTCCTCATCTACGGCGATCTTGTCGGCAAATATTGCGATCTCTGTGAGCAGCCGTTGTTCGTCTATGGACGCGTCGCCCTTCAGTTCCTCGATCTTTGCCCTGAGACGCGCCGTGTAGGCTTCAAGCGTCTGTGGCGAAAGCTGTTCTATCTGCCCGACAACATCAAGAATATGCTCCATGCGGTTTATCACGTCATCCCTCAGCTTGACGCCCTCGGTCTGACGCATTGCTATGAAATGCTCAACCGCTTCTCCGAGAACGGATTGAAGATCGTTCCAGACCTCGTCTTCATCCTGCTCCTGCTTCTTAACGGTGAAAATATCGGTATATCTCGCAACGCTGGATATCGAAATATCGTCGGTCAGCCCGAATTCCTGTCCAAGCTCACGCAACGCCCTGATGTAGCCCTCGGCAAGCGATTGGTTGAGAATCACCTGCGCAGCCGTTTCCTCGACGGTCAGTATGGTGACATACACATCTATCTTGCCCCGTGACACACGTTCCTTGACAAAATTTCTGATTTTGTCCTCAACAAACGAGTATCCTCGGGGAGTCCTTACGGAAAAATCAAAATATTTATGATTCACAGACCGTATTTCCACGGAAATATCCCTGCCGTGAAGGGTTGCCTGAGCGTGACCGTAGCCCGTCATGCTTCTTACCATACGCTCCGTCCTTTCATGCGGAATTATATATTATTTCCTCAATCATTCCGTCCATTCATTTCGGATAATAATATTTCTGTAAATTATATTATAGCAGTTTTAAAGGGGCGTTGTCAATAGTTTCCGCAGGAAATCATTTTGGGCTTTTTCGTATATTTATACAAGGGAACTATATGTCGTTTATGAATATAAAAAGGGACCTTCCGCAAATAATTCGTGCCGAACGTCCCATAATCAATATTGATGAAAACACAAAAAAATGTAAATTATTTCTTGTCGCCAAGATCGTGCTTTATCTGGGTAGTGCTTATCTCGGGTGTGCGAGAGAGATAAACCACCTCGCAGCCCTCCTCCTCCAGGAAATCGAATTTGCCCTTCCAGTCGTCGCCTATCACGAACGTGTCGATGTGATATTCATGCACATCGCTGCGTTTCTGATCCCAGTTATTCTCAGGAATGACCAGATCGACATAGCGGATCGCTTCAAGCAGCGACTTGCGCTGTTCATAGGTGAAATAGCACTTCTTGTGCTTCTCGTTCCAGTTGAATTCATCGGTGGAAAGACACACCACCAGATAGTCTCCCAGGGACTTGGCTCTTTTGAGCAGATTAATGTGTCCGTAATGCAGCAGGTCAAATGTGCCATATGTTATTACACGCTTCATAGTTCCGTCTCCTTGTCGATTGATATATCTATATTAACACCATGAGGGCAAAAAGTCAATATAAGCAAAACAGATAACAGTGTAAAAAAACGCTGTTATCTGTTGATGGGAAACATCACTCTCTCTTTGACGCAAGCAGGGCGGCATTGTCGTTGTCCACCGAAAGCAGCCCGCCTGTCACCTTGATGACATGCTGCTGCGGGTCGCCGTCCTGGTCATGAGTGACAAAGCGGCAGGAACACGGCACCGTCACCGCAATCAGCGGAGCGTGTCCCGGAAGCACCGCCATGTCACCTTCGGTGGTACGCACATAGAACGCGCTGACCTTGCCGCTGAATGTGTCGCCGTCAGGCGAAGATATCTTCAGACGGAAGGTGCGGATGTTGTTGATTTCGTTGATATTGTTCAGTTCGCTCATTTGGCAGCCCTCTCAGCCTTTGCGATGACCTCGTCAATGGTCCCCGCAAAGAGGAAGGCGGATTCCGGCAGGTCGTCACATTCGCCTTCAATGATCGCCTTGAAGCCCTTGACAGTCTCGCTCAGCGGGACATAGGTTCCCTCGATGCCTGTGAATTTTTCCGAAACGTGGAACGGCTGGGAAAGGAAACGCTGAATCTTTCTGGCACGCTGGACCAGCTTCTTGTCCTCATCGGAGAGTTCATCCATGCCCATGATGGCGATGATGTCCATAAGCTCCTTGTAGCGCTGGAGAATCCGCTGCACTTCCTTGGCCACGGCGTAATGCTCCTCGCCCACCTTTTCGGGCGAAAGGATGCGGCTGGTGGATTCCAGCGGATCGACAGCCGGATAAATGCCCTGTGAAGCGATGCTTCTGGAAAGAACCGTTGTCGCGTCCAGATGGGCAAAGGTGGTCGCCGGAGCCGGGTCGGTCAGGTCATCGGCAGGCACGTAAACCGCCTGCACCGATGTAATCGAGCCTTTCTTGGTGGAAGTGATGCGCTCCTGCAACGCGCCCATTTCGGTGGCAAGCGTGGGCTGGTAGCCTACGGCGGAAGGCATTCGTCCCAGCAGGGCCGAAACCTCGCTGCCCGCCTGTGTGAATCTGAATATGTTGTCGATAAAGAGCAGAACGTCCTGATTTTCCTTATCGCGGAAGTATTCCGCCATTGTCAGCCCGGAAAGAGCCACTCTCATTCTGGCTCCGGGTGGTTCGTTCATCTGACCGTAGACCAGCGTGGTCTTGTCAAGAACCCCCGATTCCTTCATTTCAAAATAAAGGTCGTTGCCCTCGCGGGTGCGTTCTCCGACGCCGGTGAATACCGACAGACCTCCATGTTCCTTGGCGACGTTGTTGATAAGCTCCATGATAAGCACGGTCTTGCCGACGCCTGCGCCGCCGAAAAGTCCGATCTTGCCGCCCTTGGAATACGGACAGATCAGGTCGATGACCTTGATGCCGGTTTCAAGTATCTCAGTGGATGAGGCAAGCTCCTGGTAGCCCGGGGCAGGGCGGTGAATATTCCAGCGCTCCTGCGTTTCTGGCGCGGGCTTGTTGTCCACCGTATCGCCCAGCACATTGAATATTCTGCCCAGCGTCTCACGTCCCACCGGAACACTGATGCCGCTGCCGGTATCGGTGACGGTAGTGCCTCTTTGCAGTCCGTCGGTGGATGACATAGCGATGCAGCGCACCACTCCGTCGCCTATATGCTGCGCGACCTCGATGGTGAGAGTCTTTTCGCCTATCGGAACGGTAAGCGCGTTTAATATTGCGGGAAGATGGCCTTCCCTGAACCTGACGTCGACGACAGGACCCATGACCTGCACGACAACGCCCGTATTGATCTCTGACATTGTTATAATTACACTCCTCTATACATCGGCTATCGTCCGCTGCCTGCAACGATCTCGGTGATTTCCTGCGTGATCGCGCCCTGACGCGCACGGTTATAGGTAAGGCGCAGATCGTCGAGCATTTCCCTCGCGTTCCTTCCGGCGTTGTCCATTGCCATGCGCCTCGCGGCATTCTCGCAGGCAAAGCCCTCACGGACGCCCCTCATCAGCATGCCGTAAACGTACTCCACAACGGCGGCATTCATCACGCTTACCTCGTCCGGCTCGAATTCAATACCGCCGGCGCGGCTGCCTTCCGACTTTTCAAAGGGAAGCAGCCATTTGACCGAAGCCTCCTGCGTCATCATGGAGACATATTCGGTGCTGACGATGCCAAGGCGATCGTACTGACCTTCCGCAAATTCCCTGCAAAGCCGCTCGGCAAGCTCATGTCCCTGTTCGCAGGTGTACCCGCCGCAAAGCACCAGTTCTTCGCCGTAGTGTTCACAGGCGCGCTTGCCTATGCATATTTTCTCCGAACCTTCCATTTCATCCGCGGCGCGGAATACATTGGAATTGTAGCCGCCGCAGAGTCCTCTGTCACCCGCTATGACGATAAGCCGCGTGCGGCCTTCGCCCACGGCGCGCATGTATGGGCTGCGCTGACATTCGGTGCAGGAGGAAAGCGTCTCGGTCATCACCCTGAGCGTCTCGGCATACTGGCGTGCCCTGATCATTTCCTCACTGGCCCGGTATATCTTGGAGGAAGCCACCAGCCCCATTGCCGTGGTGAGATGCAGCATGGAGTCAACGCTGCGTATGCTCGAGCGAAGGCTTTTAATATCAGCGCTCACTCAATTCACCTCCGCATATCCTCAAGCAGGGATTTAAGCTCCTGTACATCGGAATCCTCAAAGTAATTATGCTCGATTCTGTCGAGCCATTCGGCGTGCTTATCCTCAAGCAGCGCAAAGAGCTGCTGCTCGTAGTCGTGAACGTCCTTGACGGCGACCTCGTTGAGATATCCGTTGATGACGGCGTAAACAATCGCCACCTGACAGCCCGTGCGAATGGGGGAATTCTGCTTCTGCTTGAGCACTTCCACAATTCTCTCGCCCAGAGCAAGACGCGCCTTGGTATCGGGATCGAGATCGCTGCCGAACTGTGCGAAGGACTGAAGCTCGCGGTACTGGGAATAGAGCAGCTTCAGCTCGCCGGCGACTTTCTTCATGCCCTTGAGCTGTGCCGAACCGCCGACACGGCTGACCGAGATACCCGGGTTGATGGCCGGGATAACGCCCGCGTGGAAAAGCTCGGTTTCAAGGAATATCTGTCCGTCGGTGATGGAAATGACGTTGGTCGGAATGTAGGCTGAAACATCGCCTTCCTGCGTTTCGATGATGGGAAGTGCGGTAATCGATCCGCCGCCGTACTCGGGAGCCACGCAGGCAGCTCTTTCCAGCAGTCGGGAGTGAAGATAGAAAACGTCGCCGGGGTAGGCTTCACGTCCCGGAGGTCTGCGGATCAGCAGCGAAATGGCACGGTAAGCCACCGCGTGCTTGGAGAGATCGTCGTAAATGATCAGCACGTCCCTGCCCTGCTCACGGAAGTATTCCGCCATAGCGCAGCCCGCGTAAGGGGCAATGTATTGCAGCGGTGCGCTTTCGGAGGCAGATGCCGATACGATGATGGTATAATCCATTGCTCCCTCGTCGATGAGTTTCTGCGCAAGCTGCACCACCGAAGAATTCTTCTTGCCGATGGCGACATAAATGCACAGCACGCCGCTGTTCTTCTGATTGATAATGGTGTCGGAGGCTATCTCGGTCTTACCGGTCTGGCGGTCGCCGATAAGCAGTTCACGCTGTCCCCTGCCA
>ONYN01000150.1 GCA_900322085.1 uncultured Eubacteriales bacterium
CCTTGATTGTCTTGGTAACGTCCTTATTGGGCTCAAAAACAGGGGGATTCGTTTTTGTGTAGGTCTGACCGTTGGCAGCCATATCCGTATCGTAGTAGTTATCGATCAACTCGATCTTCACTTCTCCGATAGTGACCACGTTGGTGGTATAGGTCTTGTCAACCGTGGTGAGCGCCAGCGTCAGACCGACACTCACCATCGCAACAGCGACAAGCAGCGCGCAGAAGCCCAGTAAAAATTTTTTGTTTTTCAGAGCAATCACCTCCGACTGCTGTCATAAACGTAATGTTGGTTGGCTGGAAAATCAATCAGGCAAGACCCTGAAGGCCGGTCTTGATGTTGTTGACGTCGTCCGTGGAAGCGGTGCTGAACGCATCTCCCGCCGCTGCGGCCTTGACGCCCCAGCCGACAACGCGGATCTTGAAATCGCAGCTTTCAAAGTCCTGCGTATACTGATCGTTGGCGTTCAGATTGGCGCCGGCTGCCGCGATACCATCGGAAGTATTGGCGACCTTCTTGCTGTTGTCAACGGTTTCCGGAATGTGGATATAGGGGCTCATGGTGACGCTGGTGAAAAGCGGAGCGGTTGTGTCCGCGCCGTTGCCTGAGTAGGTAGCCGTCGCGTTGGTGCCGTCGGTCTTGGCAAGCGCAGTATTATAGGCAAAATACTTCGCCATATCGTTGCTGTCAACCTTCCAGTCATTGGTTTTGTCTGCCCAGTTGGTTGTGTTGAAGCCGGCTGTCGTATTGTACTTGACAGTCACGTAATCGTCGAACACATCGTAGGGAACCTGTACGTAGCTTCCGCTGTCAGTAGCCTTGATGAAGAAGGTCAGCTTTACGCCGGTGAAAATGGCGTCGTCAATACTGTCGTTCTGCACCATCGGATCCTTGGGGGTGGTGCCGCCGGGGCTGTAATAATGCGTGCTTTCCGCGTTGAAGCTGGGCTCGCGGATGGAACCCTGAATCTCGTTGGACTGTCCCTTGAAGACGTTGTCTCTCTCCGCTGTGCTGTCGGTGAGGTACGCAAGTGTCACGCTGACACTGACCGCGATCACAAGCACCATCGCAATTGCCATGTAAAGCACCTTGCGCAAGCCTTTACTTGTCGTTTGTTTCATATTAATTATCCTCCTTGAAATCAGTAGATGTTTATTCCTGCTTAACGATTTCTTCCGTCATTAAGCAACGCTTGCGGCAAAGCCTCTGAGGGCTTCGGGGGCGTCGGCATAGGCAACATTGTCAGCCTGTACCGCGTAACCGGACAACTGAATGTCGAACTGCGGCAGAGCAGTCACATAGATATACTTATTGGTAAGCTGGTTGTTGGAAGTAGCGGACGTCTTGGCAGTAATCTGCAGTTCATAGAGCTGAAGCGTGCCGGATCCGGTGGAGACATATTTGCGCGCCACGTTGTTGATATGGACCGCGTCAAACAGGGTCTTTGTCTCTCCGTCCACGGCCAGCTTCTTGTTATACATGAACAATGTGCCTTTGCTTCCGGTCGAGATGTCCTTCCATGTATCCGTGTCTTCGGTTGTTCCTGTTCTCTGGTGTTGTGACAGAGCGGTCAGCGCCTGACTGCCGGGCGCGTATTCGACTTTCGCAATGGCTGTCGCAAAGTCAGTGTAGCTGTCAAAGGTAATGGTGTCGCCGGCAAACGCCGTATTGGATGTGCCCGTATCGACCGCTGTCACGGCAATGGCATTCGCAGCGTCCGCGCCTGTGTGAGAGTCGCCGTCATTCTTGGCGTAAACGACGTCCGGGATAGTCATTTTGTACTTGACGCCCAACGCCACCCATTCGTCGGCGGTGACGTCGTTCGGCTTGATGATGCTGGAAAGGAAGTGGGTTGTATCGGTGTTATTCTTGAGCTGCGGGTTCTTGGGGATCACCTGATTGGCGGTGTAGCTTCTGGCGAGGTTGTAGCCGAGATCCTTGCCCTTCTCGATCTTTGTGCCGTCGGGAAGAGTGGGATCATGCTCTGTGGCCGTTTCGCCCGAAGGAACAGTATCATCGGTTGCGGTTCTGGTTTCGCCCCAGGGAACATCGTCGAACGTAAGTTCCTGGAATTGGAGCGAGATGTCAGGATTGTTGGTGAATTCGTTATCCTTGGAGCCTTCGAGATCCTTCGACGTTGCGGCCGCCCATGTGATGGCTACTGTCGCTGCCGAAACGAGAGCCAGACTCAGCACGACAAGCAGTGCGTTTCTGATTTTCTTTAATTTCATTGAAAAATCCTCCTAAAAGTGTTTTTTTCTATTGAAGCGGCTTTTCTCTTTGCCGCTTAAATTGCTGAAAGTGTTTTTTCTTCTGTAAAGAACCGGCTGATGTGAACTCAGCTCCATGAGCAGTTGACCGAAATCTGCTGTTCTTTCTGGTCATCGGTGATAGTTTGCAGCGTCGGCGTCACGTTCCACGCGGTGGTTACTTCACCAAGATATTCCGGCGAATAATAATCCGCTGCCTTCCATTTCACGGTATCGGTCGAAACCGCCTGTATGGCGTCCGCCAGAATATCGATGTGAACGGTGGAATTTTTCGGAAGCTTTGCCGCGTTGAAAATCTTGACCTTGTTCGCTTCGCCACCGCTCTTGAACAGCGAAGCACTGGATTCGCCCGGCAACAGAATGCGGTTGAGATAAGCGTATCCGTCGCTCCGGACTGTCCATTCGTCAGAAGAACTACCGGGAGTGATGTTCCTGAAATCATTCCAGTCCGCATACACATCCGGGTAAAGAAGGGAGATATTATAACCGTCTTTGTCGTAAATGGTGGTAATCACCTTGATACGGACGTAAACCGGCTTTTTGTCCGCGCCTGACTCATTCTTGATTGCCGCTTCTTTGGTGACATAGCCGTTATGATCATTGTTAACGTATGCTTCATCAGTTACGTTAAAGCTCACCGTATAATCGCCGCCCGGCTCCGAAATCTCGATGTTGGTGTAGGTCATCGTGGCAAATTCATTCTGCCGTTCGAGTGTAAAATCCGTGAGCAACGCTCGGACAACCAACACTGACGCTATCGAAACGACGATGATTCCCATCACCGCGCAGACCGCAACGGTGACATCATGCCTGTTCCATCTTTTCCTCAACCGATTATTCCTCTCTCTATCGGGTACTCTATTGGGCATTTTGCTCATTGCTTTCACCTTCTTTCCCCTCCAATTCATTGTTAATGATAGAAACTGCTTCATCCGCACTGATTTCTTCTCCGGAAATCTCTGTGGACGCCTCTTCGTCAGCGGCAGCGGATTCATCGCTTTTCTCCTCGTCCTCCAACTCGTCCAGCTTGCCGAGCGTCATGCCGAGAAGAAACGTGCAGAGTATCACGACAAGCGTGATGATTCTTCCCCTTGTCGTGATGAACCACGCCGCAAAATAGCCCATGTAGGGAACCGAAAAATTCAGCACCTTGCCTTGCAGATTGTCGAAGCTGACCCACTCGGACGAGCGGTTGTTGTCGCCCTTGGTGGTGAACTGCCTCTTTTCGGCGTCAATTGCGATCACCCTGTGGGTGATGGTGAGCGTGCCCGATGTGAATGTAATCG
>ONYN01000010.1 GCA_900322085.1 uncultured Eubacteriales bacterium
TAAGAGCATCAATATTTGAAGTCTTTAATAAAGCTGTTGATTTCATCTTTGTATTTCTGGTCTGTAGGCGGCACATAGATGAGAGTATTCTCTATGTAAGTGACCATGAGATACTTGCCGTCGGTAGTCAATGTACGTTTTGCGTAATTGCTTCCGTTGGAAACTCCTCCGGAGTAAGAGGAACCTTTGACGCCCTCCATAATATCACTCTGCGCCTGATAGAGCTTCTTGGCGTTGTCCTTGTCGGTGATTGTATAAAATTCAATCTGGAAGTCGTGACCTGAGGGAAATGCGATAATGCATTCGGTGATTTCAACGGAGTCAGAATACTGACTGCTGGCGTCATAAACCTCGTAATTTTTTGATTCCGCGAGTTTTTTGAATGATTCAGCGTCGGACGGAGTCTTGGTACACGAGGTGAACATGACCGCAATTAAGGCGGCGAGGGTGACAAGTGCAATGGATCTGAATGATTTTTTCATGAGAAAATACCTCCAAAAGATTAATATTTCAATTCTTTCACAAAATTTTCAATGGCCGATCGGTTGCTGCTGTCGGTTGAATTGACGTAAATCACCGTATTGTCAACACGTTCGATCATCATGAACTTATTGAACATTTCCAGCGTGTACACGTCAAAGTTACTTCCCGAATTGTCTGATTCAATGCAGTCTCCGCTCTTCATCATAATAAAGTTGTTTTTGTTGCTGTCATAAAAAGACTTGGCAACGGCGCTGTCGTTGAGCTCATAGAATTCGAGCTGGAAAGACTTGTCCTGAGGAGCTGCGATTGTGGCGGTTTTGATATAATCGTAGGCCTCAAAGTAATCCGTGGCGTCCTGTACGATATAACTTCTTTGTAAAGCGGCGGTTTCAAAATCACCAGTGGAAATGACCTTTTTTTCGCCGCAGCCGGTCAGCAGTGATACTATCACGGCGACTGCTGCCAGACAACACAGCATCCTGACTCTGGCCTTGCGCGTGGTACTGTTCATAGCAAACGCTTCCTCTCAAGAAAATGATTACATATCCGAATACATTTTAACAAATCATTCTAAATTTGTCAAGAATTAATATACGACAATTCAAAAAATCTCCGAATCGTTCTGCCGGAAACAATTCGGAGACCGTATGCAGATATAATGAATGTTATTGGCGCTTGGTAAAGACCAGAGATGTTCCGTCTTCTGAAAAGGCAATTTCGGTGCCGTCAAATGTGAATTTTGCGTCGCTTCCGTTGGAGGAAAACACCATTTTGTTCAGATTGTAGGTAAGCTCCATTTTTTCTCCGAAAAGATCCATAGTGGCGGTACCGTCGTCTCTGACCTCGATGGTAGCAGTCATACCGAGTGCCTTCATGGTATCCATCTGGCTTTCAGTGATGCTCACACCGTTTCCGGTTGCGCTGACAAGGTCATATGTTCCGACTATCTGGGACTTTTTCATAAATCCGCATGACGACAGAGAGAAAATAAAGAGGCACGCAATGACACTGCCTGTTATTTTTTTTACGGTTGAAATCATAATGAATGCAACTCCCTTTAGGTGATTATGAAGATTGTTATAAAAAGCAGGGCCACCGAAATAAACCGGCATTTAAGCGGCTGCCCAATCATGCTGAGAAAGTTATTCGGCCGAAGTGCTGACAAATTCCTCCCCGACAATGTCAACCTTCACGCTTCCTCCGGTAGCGTCTGCGAGCTTAGGCTGGAATCTTCCGAAGTCCTCGCGGGACATGCAGAACGAGATTTCCACCGACTCGCCGAACGAAGAATCCCTTACGCTGCCGCCACATTCAGGAATAAGTGAGTTGAGCCTGCCGTATTGGTTGTAGTCGCAGACCAGGCGGCAGATCAGGCACATTTTCATGGTGACAATTCCGGCAGCCGCTATTCCGATGGAAGCGGCGTGACCGTATGCCCTCACCAACCCGCCTCCGCCCAGAAGAATACCTCCGAAATAGCGGGTGACTACAACGGCGCAGTCGGTCAGTCCGGATTTTTGAATGACACTCAGCACCGGCATTCCGGCTGTGCCGGAAGGTTCTCCGTCGTCACTGTAGCGGCAGACGCCGCCTTCGCGCAGACAATAGGCGTAAACATTGTGCTTGGCGTCCCAGTGCTTTGATCTGATTTCGGCGATGAATGCAAGCGCCTGCTTTTCGGAATCAACCGGACGGGCATACCCGATGAAGCGTGAACGCTTCTCGGTAAATTCGTCCTGCGAAGCCCCGGACAATGTTTTGTATTCGGTCATGGAACGCCCTCTTTCTGTTTTTTCAAAATAACAATATTATTTTAACATAACATTATTTCATTGTCAATCACGGGATAAAAAGTTGAAATTGCGTTTGAAATATGCTATACTCAATTACAACAGTGATTCCAAAAATGAACGGAGGTTATTACATGGGAATGGGTTATACGCTGGTGTGCGGCAAATGCGGTTACAGCCGCAATCTGTTTATGGGCTGCGGAATGATGTACTGTCAGGTTTTGCAGGAAAAGACACGTGAGGCAAAGGAGGGCATACATGGCCCAAAGCTGAAAGCTCTGTTTGAAAAATACCCCAACGGCTGCATTGACGCCATGAACAATATTTATTACTGCAACGAATGCAGGACAGTCGAGTGTGAACCGAGCCTTGATTTTTACAAGCCTGTCAATCCTGATGAAGAGATTTCCGATGAATTATTCGGCCCCGACATGGACAAGTACGAATTGGCAGAGGAATATATTCATTTCTGTCCGAAATGCGGCAGACCTATGAAGCAGGTGATCCGACTGACCGAAAGCGAGCCAGTCGACTGCCCGGAGTGTGGCGGCAGCATGGAAACCGGCCACCGGCTGATCTGGGATTGAAATTTTTCAGTTTTTACCTTTTTTATTTTTTATTTTTTACAAAAGCTCTTGACAAATGGGCGGGGGCTGAATATAATTGTTATAAAGCTGAATACCCCAAAGACTGTGAAGGGAACAAGACACAGATTCGGCGTCTCAGAGAGTCGGCGGTTGCTGTAAAGCCGATGTCACGAGCTGTGTGTATAACTCATCCCGGAGTTTTTCGTCCGATTTGTAAAAAAGGTAGGGCGGAACGTATGGCAGCGTTACTTGCCGGGGCCTTGTCTGAGGCTCGCAGAGGGCGGATTTTTAAAGGAATCCGCCGAAATCAGGGTGGTACCGTGTGGAATATTTCAATTAAGTATTCTCCGCCCCTGCTTTGCCACAATTGTTGGCGGCAAAGCAGGGGCGGTTTTTTGTTGCCGTAAATTATATAACAATCATGTCAAGGCATTCAGTTTTATCATTATCTATTTTTTCAGGAGGTCACAAACATGAAAGGATTTGAAAAGTATACTCCGTTTGGACGGATTACCCAGCTCAAGGATCGCAGATGGCCCGACAATCTTATCGAAAAAGCGCCGGTATGGTGTTCCGTAGATCTTCGCGATGGCAATCAGGCGCTCGTTGACCCGATGAATCTTGATGAGAAGATCAAGATGTTCCGGGAACTTGTCAGGGTTGGATTCAAGGAGATCGAGGTTGGATTTCCCTCTGCGAGCGAGACGGAATATGAAATACTCCGCGCACTGATCGAGCGTAATCTCATACCCGACGATGTTACCATTCAGGTTCTGGTGCAGGCGAGAGAACATCTGATCCGCAAGACTTTTGAGGCAATTGAGGGAGCCAAGAATGTCATCGTGCATTTTTACAACTCCACTTCTACACTTCAGCGCAAGGTCGTTTTCCGCAAGGATATGGACGCTATCACAGAGATTGCCGTAAACGGTGCCAAGCTCATCCGCGAGCTTACCGACAAGATGGACACCGGCAGCATGAACATCCGCTTTGAATACAGTCCCGAGAGCTTTTCGGGAACCGAGCCGGAATTTGCCGTGTCGATATGCAACGAGGTTGCCAAGGCGATTGGCGCAGATAAAGAGCATCCGATTATCTTTAATCTTCCCTCGACCGTGCAGCTTTCCACCCCTAACATCTTTGCCGATCAGATCGAATATTTCTGCCGCAACATCGAAAACCGTGAGGCTGTCATAGTCAGCGTCCACCCGCACAATGACCGCGGAACCGGCGTTGCCGACGCGGAGCTTGCTCTGCTTGCCGGCGCGGACCGTATCGAAGGTACTCTCTTCGGCAACGGCGAACGCACCGGAAATGTCGATATTGTCACGGTGGCACTCAATATGTTCAGTCAGGGTATTGATCCGATGCTCGATTTCAGTGATATCAAACGTACACGCGCCATATATGAGGAGTGTACACGTATGCGCGTACACGAGCGCACGCCTTACGCGGGCGATCTGGTATTTACGGCGTTTTCGGGTTCCCATCAGGACGCAATCAAGAAGGGAACCGACTATATGGCGGAAAGCGGAAGTACCAAATGGGAGGTACCCTACCTTCCTATCTCTCCCGCGGACGTGGGCAGAGAATATGAGCCGATTATCAGGATCAACTCACAGTCCGGCAAGGGCGGAGCGGCATTCGTCATGCAGCAGTTGTTCGGTTACAACATGCCCAAGGCCATGCATCCGGAATTCGGTTACTATGTCAAGAAGGAAGCGGACGCA
>ONYN01000036.1 GCA_900322085.1 uncultured Eubacteriales bacterium
AAGTGGAGAAAAAACTGCGAATAAAAATTGACCAATCCCCCGTATTTGCGCTACTTTTCCAATTTTACAATCACCTAAAGTGGGATCATTGACAAGGAGAAAAGCAACATGAGTGTAAAAAGAATATCGGTCGGAGAACTGGCGACCAACTGTTATATCTATCGGGATGACGCTACCGGGCGCTGCGCGATAATTGACCCGGGAGAAATGGACGAATGTCTTCGCAGCGCGATCATGGAATACGGCTGCGATCAATTCGATTATATACTGCTCACCCACTGCCATTTTGATCATGTGAGGGGAGCAGGAGAAGCCAAAAAAATGACCGGAGCGAAAATAGCGATATTCCGCGACGACGCTCCGGGACTGCTGGATAAAAATGTCAATCTGTCGCAGATGTTTTTGTATCACGGGGAGATTTATCCCCCAGCCGATGTTACTTTCATCGACGGAGCAAAATGTAATGTAGGCGACACGGAATTTACGGTGTTTCACACTCCGGGACACACCGTGGGAAGCTGCTGCTATGTGACAGACGGGATCATATTCTCGGGGGATACGCTCTTTTGCCGGTCTGCCGGACGCACTGATTTTCCGGGCGGCAGCCTGACGCAGCTTCGCCATTCGCTGCAAAGGCTGGTAAAGCTGGAGGGGGATTATCAGGTCTATCCCGGACATGATGAGCCGACAACGCTGTCAGCTGAACGCAAATACAATCTCTATTGCTAGGGATACGCTGATGAAAGGCAATGATCATTAATTTCAAAAGGGTTTGAATGAGAAATGTATATTCTTACAGACGGTATCGCATCAAGGTATGAATACGAAAAACTGGCGAGGGTGTTTTTCCCCGATCAGAAAATGAAGGAAGCCGAGGCCGATGATCCGCAGGCATTGCGAATCGAAGTTCGCTGGAAGAAGCGCCGGATTTCGTCAAGACTGCGTTTGGGAGAGCGGGAATTTTATGACGAAGCTCTTGCTCCGGAGCATATGGCGGACGACAAGAATTACTGCGAGCTGACCGCGGCGCAGCTTCTTTGCCGGCAGCTGATTGCACTGACGGGGTTTAATCCCCCGTGGGGACTGCTTACCGGAATCCGTCCCATGAAGCTGCTCCGCATGCTTACCCGGGACTACGGAAAGGAAGAGGCTGAACGCCGTTTCCGTGAGGATTATCTTGTTTCGGACAAGAAGCTTGCGCTGAGTCGGCGTACCGTTGTGGGCGAGGACAAAATTCTCTCGCTTTCGCAGGATAATTCCTTCAGTCTGTATATTTCGGTGCCGTTTTGTCCTTCGCGGTGCAGCTATTGCTCCTTTGTCTCGCAATCGGTGGAACACGCCGCCAAGTTGATTCCTGAATACACCGAGTTACTTGTCAGAGAACTGGAAATTACCGCGGGCATTGCCTCTTCTCTGGGACTTCATCTCGAATCGGTGTATATGGGAGGCGGAACGCCGACCACACTTTCGGCGGAGCAGCTGGAAAGAGTACTCACCGCTACATCCGAATATTTTGACATGAGCCATGTGCATGAATTCACAGTGGAAGCGGGCAGACCGGATACCGTCACCCCCGAAAAGCTGGCAGCCATCAAACGAAGCGGCGTTGGCAGAATCAGCATCAATCCCCAGACGCTCAATGACGAAATTCTCCGCTCGATAGGCCGCAGACATACCGTCGCGCAGGTTTACGAAGCGATGGACATGGCCAAGGCAGCGGGTTTTGACAACATCAACATGGATCTGATCGCCGGATTGCAGGGAGATACGCTCGCATCCTACATGCGCACGGTTGACGGAGTGATGGCACTTGACCCCGCGTCCATCACGGTGCATACCCTTGCGATGAAGCGTTCTGCAAGCATGGTGACGGGACATATTGCTCAGTACAATGCCGAAGGGGCGCTTGCTTCACAGATGCTCGATTACGGTGAGAAACGGTTGACCGAGAGCGGCTACGATCCCTATTATCTCTACCGCCAGTCGGGAATGGTCGGCAATCTGGAAAATGTCGGCTGGTCAAAGCCCGGCTTCGAGGGCGTATATAATGTTTTCATTATGGACGAGACACACACCATTCTGGCAGCGGGCGGCGGCGCCGTCACCAAGCTTAAGCAGCCCCGGGTCAACAATATCGAGCGAATATTCAATTATAAATACCCGTATGAATACATATCCCGCTTTGACGAAATGATCGAGAGAAAGAAGGGTATAAAGGAATTCTATGATAAATTTTGTTGATTACTACATTCATTACACCGAGCGTTTGAGGCATATCAACAACGCTGTGCTTAATTCCCCCGCCGAGTTGATCCGGCAGATGGAACAGCAGTATTCCAAGCGCATCAATGAAATAGCGGATTTTGTCATGTCCACCGGCAACGGACGCAAGCTGGTCATGATGTCGGGACCGTCCAGTTCGGGCAAGACCACCACGGCGAATATGCTGGTCAGCCGTGTAAAG
>ONYN01000042.1 GCA_900322085.1 uncultured Eubacteriales bacterium
CGCGCTCTGCACCAGCTTTTCGCCGTTGATATCCGTTATCGAACCTCTGCTGGCGGGTATGGATTTGGTCATAAGCTGCTGAGAGGCTGCCGCCTGCTGATTTTTATCCTTATCGGCCACCATAAGATGAAAGAGATTCAGAAAAATAGCAACGATAAAAACACCTATCATCACGGAAACGATGGTAAACCTGGATGAAAATTTGTCAAGTCCTTTGTATCGCCTGAAATATCGTGTAATAAAGGATTGTATTTTTTTAACCAAATCAGTACCTCCAAAATTTTGTGCTTTCAACGAAAACGAGAGTCAAGAAATATTCTCAACTCTCACGCCTGTCATCACGTCGCAATACAGGCGAATGTACGGGGAGGATCCCAATGCATCCGCCTTATTGCATATTTATTGTGTTTTCAATGAAAGTATGCCGCACGTGCGTTAAAAGACAATCAATCGCCGAAATCGTCTTCCCATCTCACCGTGAAGTATCCGATCTGATGATTCACTCTTTTTTGCATACCGAGGTTCTGTTCCGCATATTCTTGAATATAAGAATCATTCAAAAGCGACTGCTGCTTGACCACAAGACCCTCGTAATCGTGATTCAGATCTTCCAGAGTCGCCTTTCTCTCGTTGATGAGATGGGTAAGTTCATTGTCCTTTACCTGACACCGGATAGTGAACACAAAAAACGACATCAGCACCCCGAAGGCAAATCCGAAAGCGACAAGTACCCTTACCTGCGCCGGATTAAAGGATCTGAACGGATTGGCAATGGGCTTGGCGGCAAGCATGCGCTTGCGCTTTGACCTGCTGTCGTCCATTCTGTTGAGTCGGACCGTCATGTTGGGTCTGATGTGCTTTTGCGGCGCCTTGCCGGCAGATTGCTTTTTCTTCGGTTTACGGACCGCGCCGTCGTCATAACGCAGCTTGTACGCGTTGCTGGAATTGAAATCATTCATCGTTGATACCCCCTGAAAGAATAAATAGTGAATGGAATAATGTCTATTGTATGGTTTGTTATGGTTTATTTACGGTTTTTGTAACTTAAAGTTTCACGCAGGTGCGCAGTTTGCTGCTTCTGCTGCGTGGATTGCGCTCCAGCTCCTCCTCCGACGGCACAACCGGCTTTTTGAAAAGAAGCCGTGCCTTGGGCCGGTTGCCGCAGACGCACACCGGAAATTCCGGCGGACAGGTACAGCCTTCGCACCATTTCGCCATCGTCTGCTTGACTATCCTGTCTTCGAGCGAGTGGAAGGTGATCACCGACAGCCTCCCGCCGGGCGAAAGACATTCAAAAGCCGAAGCAAGACCTCTTTCCAGCTCTCCCAGTTCGTCGTTGACAGCGATGCGAAGCGCCTGGAAAACCCTGCGGGAGGGATGTCCGCTGCGCTTGGCGGCTGCCGGAACCGCCCCGGAAATGATATCCGCCAGTTCAAAGGTAGTGGAAACCGGCTTGGTTTCTCTCGCGGCGCATATGGCTTTGGCTATGCGCACGGAGAATTTTTCCTCGCCGTATTTGCTGAATATTTCTGCAAGCTGCTGCCATGTCATATGATTGCAGAGATCGGCAGCCGTCACTCCGTCCTGACTCATGCGCATATCCAGCGGAGCGTCCTGATGGAAGGAAAAGCCACGTTCGGCGGTATCCAGCTGATGTGACGATACGCCGATGTCCATGAGTATGCCTTCAGCCGACCCGATCCCCAGACCGGCAAGCACATCCCCCACCGCGCTGTAATTGGTATGTACGACGGTTACGCGGCTGTCGCCCGAAAACCGCTCTGTCACGGCGCAAATCGCATCGGGATCGCGGTCGAGACAGATCAGCCTGCCGTTTGGACCCAGACGCTCCAGTATGGCGGCGCTGTGATTGCCTCCTCCGGCGGTACAGTCAACATAAATACCGTCCGGACGGACGTCCAGCGAACTTATTGTCTCTTCAAACAACACGGGAATATGAGTAAAATCCATAGGAGTACCTCGCTTCCCGATCATGCCAGACCAAGCTCGGCCATGCTCCTGACCTCGTCTTCATAAGAGAGGTTTTCAGCTTCGTCATAGCCGTCGTCATTCCACAGCTCAATCCAGTCGATCATGCCCACCATGCGGACCTTGTCGGAAATGCCGGCCTTATTCCTGAGCAGCTCGGGCAGGAGAATCCGCCCCTGGGCGTCAATCGAAAGCTGCTCGGCGGAGCCGCTTATCTTGCGCCTGAGCATAATCTGGTTGACATCACCGGCGCGCAACTTTTCGAGGACCCTCATAAATTCGTCTCTGGGATAAATCCTGATGCAGCCGTCCATTGCCTTGAACGCAAAGATTGTCGAACCGAGATCGTCCCTGTACTTGGAGGGGATCACTATACGGCCTTTTGCATCGAGATTATGCACTGCACTGCCGATCAGCATACGATCCGACCTCCTTTGTTCAGGTGATTCCAGTGTTGCATGACGCAAGTAATTGCGAAAAAATAGCAGCCGAAAATTTTTGACATTTTTTCCGTCAGTCTGCATATTGGATTGACAAACGGGAATATATATAGTATAATAGTCAAAGAGTAATATAAAGAATGTCAGTCAAAGCACATTTTCATCGACAGGTACGTGAATTATCTCACGATTATTTTGCAACTGCGCCTGTCGAGTCATTTTTTTCAGGCATTTCGCCCCACTTTTTGGAATTTGCCGCCAAAAAGTGGGGTAAATACTCCACTGTGCTTTTATTATAAAATTATTACTTTCAAAAGTCAATGCATTTTCGGAGATTTATCCAAATTTTTTTTATTATTTTCAGTTGAATAATTTTTAACATTTTTGAGTCGCTGCATGTTGAAAATCTACAACCGTTATTTATAATTGCACCATCACAATAAAAAACCCGGCACCGTCTGCATTGCTGACCTTCAGCGGATCAACAACAGCACAGACGGTGCCGGGTTTTTATTTTCATTATGTAGTTTTTCGCTAAAAAATTATTCCTCAGAATCAGACTTTGCGGCCGAAGCTTCGGACTGTCTGGCCGCTTTGTTGGCGGCGGCTCTGGTCTTTACGGCGGTGCGCAGGTTCTTTCTTGCCTGTCTGACGGTTTCGAGATTCTGGTTGACGGCGTTCTCGGTGTCGAGCAGAATGTTGTCGGAGAATGTGAAAGCGCCTCTGAGTATCTCATTTGCCTGTTCCTCGGCAGCGGCGATAATCTTTTCCGCCTTTTCCTTGGCCTCCTTGTAGATTGCCTCCTGATTGACCATCGCTCTGGCTCTCTCCTGCGCCTTGGCGGTGATCTCGTCAGCCTCCTTGGTAGCGCCTGCGATGATGTTGTCGCGGTCACTCATCACTGCCTTGGACTGGCGAATCTCCTGGGGGAGATTCATTCTGATGTCGTCGATAACGGCATTAAGCTCGCCGGCATCGACAATGCACTTATCCGAGCTGAAAGGAACAGCCTTGGCTCTGTCCATAATATCGTCAATGTTTGCAAGCAGTTCTTCTATGCTTCTCATAATAAATTACTCCTTTAGTTATTGTAATGATAATGAATTATGTTCAATGGATGGCTGTATAACATCGCCTGAACAGCACAGCCTCTCGCTGATCTGTCCGCAGATACATTCCGGAACAAAGTCCGAAATATCCCCTCCGAACTGGGCGATGGATTTGACCATGCTGGAAGAGAGATACATGTGCTTCGAGCTGGTGGTCAGAAACACCGTATCACAGTCGGGATTGAGCTTGCGGTTGATGAGCGCCATCTGGAATTCGTATTCAAAGTCGGTCAC
>ONYN01000044.1 GCA_900322085.1 uncultured Eubacteriales bacterium
ACGACGATTACGACGATTACGACGATTATAACGTTTACGGCAATTACAATGATCATCGGAATAACAGCTATAAGAATTATTACAGCGATTACGACGATTATTTTGGAGATGGCGGACGGCGCGGCAGTGATTCAAACCGGCGTTCCGGCAGCAATCGAAATGATAACAGAAGCCGTAGAAGGTATGATGATTACAGTCGCTCCAATCGCGGCGGTCGGTATGATTACAATTATTACGGAGATTATGACGATTACGGCGGGAAAGAGGAAGTCGGATCCAATGTGATGTATCTGCTGATGACGTTATTCTTTGTCGTGATTTCTGCGTCGGTGGTTTTTGGCAAGATTTACACCAATCGTTCAGCCTCCACGGATATTGAATCCGAGCCGCAATATGTATATTCATCCCAGAGCCAGCCTTCGTCGGAGCCTGAGCCGGTCGATCCCGCAGTGCAAAAAGTGGAGGACGCGCTTTCCGCCATGTCTCTGGAACAAAAGGTCGGGCAGCTTTTTATGGTGCGGGATGACGGTAAATCCGGATTGTTCGATATCGTTTCCCAGACCAATGCCGGAGGAGCCATTTTGTTTGCGGACGACTTCAAGGGCAAGGACGGCGATGAAGTCCGGGCTATGATCTCCGAAATACAATCCTGTTCGGACGAAAGGATGTTTATTGCCGTTGATGAAGAAGGCGGTACTGTGGTCCGGGTGAGCAGCAATTCTAAGCTTCGCAGCAGCAAGTTCCTTTCACCGCAAAGACTTTATGCAAAGGGCGGCTTTGATCTGATCATATCGGACACCGAGGAAAAATGCGAGCTTCTTGATTCTCTTGGCATCAATATGAACATGGCCCCTGTGGCGGACGTCTGCACAAAATCCTCCGCTTTTATGTACAAGCGTTCATTCGGTAAAGGCGCGGAGGAGACGGCAGAGTACGTATCCAAGGTGGTCGGCACCATGAAGGCAACGCCCGTTGCCTCGTGCGTCAAGCACTTTCCGGGTTACGGCAACAGTCAATCCGACACTCACAAGGGGCTGGACGTCAACGAAAAAAGCCTTGATGAGCTTAAGTCGTGTGATCTTGTTCCATTTGAAGCGGCGATAAGAGAGGGCGCGGATGGAATTATGCTGACTCACACGATCATTCAATCCATTGACCCCGACCGTCCGGCGTCGCTTTCGCCCGATGTCGTCCGGCTGATTCGCGACGATATGGGCTTTGAAGGGCTTCTGATTTCGGACGGACTGGACATGGGCGCCATCAATGAATACAGCGGCGGCGACAGCGGCAAGGTTTGCATCATGGCGATAAAAGCGGGCGTTGACATTCTCTGCGCCCCGAATCATCCGGTGTCGGATTTCAACGCGGTGGTGGAAGCGGTCAGGTCGGATGAAATTTCTCAGAGCCGTATTGACGAATCGGTGAGAAGAATCCTTCGGGTTAAGCTAGGAAATCAATAGCATCAAAAAGGCGCGGCAATTTGTCTTTATTGACAAATTGCCGCGCTGATTACAGTACGGAAATCAACAGATTACAGAATCAATGATTTGATTTTTGTAAAATCGCCGTCCATTACTTTGTAAGTGGCGGGAATATCCGAGCCTGTGAGATCGGTGATTTTGGGTGAGATATCGGAGTGAATGTAGAGCGAATCCATGCCAATCATATTGGCGCCCTTGATGTCGGTTCCGGCGTCATTACCGATCATGATTGACCGCGAAATGTCCAGCCCGTAGCGTTCCACTACCGTGCGGAAGAATCTTTCCTCCGGCTTGCACAGTCCCTCATCGGAAGAAAACACGATGCCGTCGAATTTGTCGTAAATGCCCAGCGCGATCATTTCATGCTTGGTGAACATCTCCTGCGCGTTGGAGAGAAGGTACACCTTTCCGCCGGCGGCGTGAATGGAATCCAGCAGATCAGTCACTCCGTCGTACAGACAGAGGAATTTTGTAGATATCGCCCGGAAGGCCTGTCCGATGGTGCGGATGATGTCCATTGAAACCTCCACACCCTTTTCCTTGAAGAGGTCGTCGAACACATATTCCAACTGAATTTCGGGGTAATCCGCTCCGTTTTTTTCGCGCAGACGCTGGGTGTGTTCGGCACAAAGTCTCAGGTAATTCCTGCGGAATTCCTGCGGAGTATAGTAGGCTCCGTGATAGGCGTAAAGCTCGGTGACCTTTTTCCAAAGGTAAGGCTTGCCTTCATTGGTGTTGATGTCAACCAGCGTGCCGTACAGGTCAAAAATGAAATTTTGATACATGTTTATCTTGCTCCTTAAAAAAACCGGGCAGGCATGTTTTCTTTTGGAAAATGTGTCTGTCCGGTTTTTCTGGTGAAAAAGCGTGTTTTGATGATTCGCGCTTTTTATTTTGCGATGAGTGAAACGCCTGTCATCTCCGCAGGCTGTGCAATGCCGAGAACTTCCAGCATTGTGGGGGCGATGTCAGCAAGGCATCCGCCTTCGCGCAGCTTGCAGTCGTAACCCACCACGCAGAAGGGAACGGGATTGGTGGAGTGGGCGGTGAAGGGCTCGCCCTTTTCGTCGAGCATCTGATCTGCGTTGCCGTGATCGGCGGTGATCATGACCACACCGCCCATCTTGTTGACGGCAGCCTCGACCAGATCGCCAACGCAGGTATCAACGGCTTCCACGGCTGCCTTTGCAGCGTCAAATATGCCTGTGTGGCCTACCATATCGCAGTTGGCGAAGTTGACGATGATAATGTCATACTTGCCGGAGAGCACACATTCCACCAGTCTGTCGCGCACTTCATAAGCGCTCATTTCGGGCTGGAGATCGTATGTGGCTACCGCGGGAGACTTGACAAGCACTCTGTCCTCGCCTTCGTACTGCTTTTCAACGCCGCCGTTGAAGAAGAAGGTCACGTGAGCGTACTTCTCGGTCTCGGCAATGCGAAGCTGCGTCATGCCGAGAGAGGCAATGTATTCGCCGAGAGTGTTTTTAAGCGACTGGGGCTTGAAGGCAACATGCACATTCGGCATGGTTGCGTCGTACTGGGTCATGCA
>ONYN01000016.1 GCA_900322085.1 uncultured Eubacteriales bacterium
ACGCATTTGGAATAGATAGTTGTGACGAGGAATGTCCATTTTATGCGGTTTTAGACGATGCTCGTCATGTTTTTCCGAGAATCCAGGTTTTAACTGATAATGATTTTTGTCAAAGAAGGAGCAGATTGAAATGGCTGATACAATTAAGACAGGTATCATCGGAGCAATGGATGTTGAGGTTGAGAACATCGCCTCCAATATGCAGGATGTTGACCACAAGCTGATAAGCGGGATTCCGTTTTCGACAGGCACATTGAGCGGCAAACCGGTCGTGCTTGCCCGCTGCGGTATAGGCAAGGTCAACGCTGCCATTTGCGCACAGATTATGATAAGCACGTTCGGTGTTAACGAGATCATCAACACCGGTGTCGCGGGAGGAATCATCAAGGGAATCAGGCGAAATGACATTGTGATTGCCGAACGCTTTGTGCAGCACGATGTGGACACTTCGGCCATCGGCGATCAGGTGGGCTTTGTTTCCACCGTCAACAAGGTTTATTTTGAGACCGACAGCGGGATTACATCGAGTCTGAAGGCTGCTATCGGAAACAAGGCGCACACCGTGTTGGGTACAGTTGCAACCGGAGACCAGTTCATAGCCGACAAAAAGACCGGCAAAAAGATTCATGAACGCTTTGGCGCATCCGCCTGCGACATGGAGGGCTGCGCGATCGCGCAGGTTTGTCTGCTGGCGGGGGTTCCGTTCGGTGCGGTGCGCTGCATATCCGATTCTGCTGATGAAAAGGCACATATGGATTATTCCGAATTTGCCGCAAAGGCCGCCGCTACCTGCGCTGCGATGGTGATGGAATATTTTAAATATTTCGGCAGATAATCAGAAATAAACGTATAAGGTGAGATCAAAAATGTTCCGTTTCGGTAAATCAAAGAGAACTGATGACAAGGCTCTGCGTTCGGGAACCGTTGATCGTGTGTGTTCGAGAATGTGTGCCATTCCGGCAGATCCTGACGCGTGCAGGGACCGGAGTACGCTTTGGGGCAGACTTCACGACACCGACGAGCTGACCTTTGGTCAGACCCATTTGGCTCCGTTCACGGTGACATACAAAGGGCTGGAATATTCATTTAACACCGCCGATGTGGATTATGAGACGGATGAGGATGATCCGACACTTGTCGCATTGAATGACAGCGAACGCGAATTTGTGCTTCATGCCGATTATGCATTAGGTCTGGAGATGATGTTTGCCGACAACAACATGGATTCCTATCATTTGCAGATCAAGCTGCTGAACATGCTGGTTCCGGATACGGTGGCTCTCATTGACACCAATGCCTACAGAACATATTCCGGCAGATGGGTGCGAATGACCGCTGACTCAAAGGTAGCCCCTTCGCCGGATTATATGTACACCATTCACGCCGTCAGTGACAGCGATGACAGTAACGACAGCGTGTGGCTGCACACCCATGGACTGACACGCTGCGGTACTATTGAGCTTGAAATTCTGGGAGCCAATCCTGAAAACTGGGAAATACTCGGCAATTCACTCAATCAGATCGCGCAAAGACTGGTGGGGGACAACCGATTCATCGACGAGATGGAACCCAAAACTGTTGGCAGCATAGGTGACGGCAGAGAACTGGTGGTCACATGGCAGCGCAGTGAGTGGTCATTCAAGGACTTTCCCAAGAACATAGTCGGCGGACCTGACGACCGCAACGAAGAGCACAGCATCAACATGGGCGTGATTTATCTCTACGAAAGCAAGGACGATCCGCTTGACGGCAGGATCACTCCCATTAACAAGTGGTCGGACGCACTGAGCCGTAATCCCGTATTCTTTAAAACCACCGCTGAGACAAAACGCATGAGAGAGCTTGCTCAGGAACGCATTGGCTGGCTCAAAAAGCTGAATGAGGAGCTGGAGGATAAGCAGATTATTGTAAAGATAGGTCTTAAGCCGGATCCGGAATACGGTTTTGACGACGACCAGTTTGAATACATCTGGTTCGAGCCGACAGAATTCTGCGGCGACCGCTTTACAGCCACACTCACGCAGGACGCGTTTTATGTCGACGGAATGGTCGAGGGCGTGCAGAGGGAGTGTACCTACGACGAGATTGTGGACTGGCGTGTTTATACCCCACAGGAAAGCTACAATCCCGACAATATTTTTAAGTATCTTTCAGAATAATTGTTTA
>ONYN01000097.1 GCA_900322085.1 uncultured Eubacteriales bacterium
AAACCATTAATAGCAACTTTTACTGACATTGGAAAGTTACCTCCTAAAGAAAATTTCTGATTATATAATATCTCATTTTTCCATAAATTACAAGAGCAAGTAATAAATTTAACAAAAATTTTTTATAATATTTTTGCCAACAGCCTGTAATCACGATTTTGCGCGTTTTGGGCGGATTAACCGGCATTGACAGCCATCATCCGGCAGACGCACCGCTGTGTCTTTAAGATTCTGTCGAAGTAGTAGACCCTGTGGAAAAATACGGGGTTCCGGAAGCCCATTGATCCGTAGGGTCATATCCGCTGTATTTTGATTTTGTATTTCTTTTTGGCAATGACTGACCGGCCGCCCCCTCCGCATCAGCTATGCTGATCTGCGTGCCGGCAGGCAAATTCAGGTTCACCCAGCGCGCATCACCGACGCTCAACTGTATGCTGCCGCTTGAAACAGCCTGACCAAGGCCGTCATATTGCGAGTCAATCATAGTTGAACCTTTTTTTTGCTTGTAAGCGACGGAACAAATATGGTATCCCTCGGTCTCATCAATAAGGCTTGTGAACTGATGGTAGTAATTGTCCGAAAGCTTTTTCCAGCGGGACTTTTTGGAAATCTTATAGACGCCGGTCTTGGTTGGGGTAGTGTCCGGAGCGCCGGTGGAGCATACAAATGTCTTGTATTCATTGGTATATTTGCCGCTTTTATCCTTCTTATACACAACGAAAGACTGGCTCTTGAGATAAACAACCACATAATACTCTGATTGATAGTCGGGATTGACAATGTACTCATTTTTATTCTTGTCGGTTTCCGCCGCGGTTGTGGCTTCTGTAGAAGTTGCGGCGTCCGTAGAAGCTGTTGTCTGTACGGTGGAGGTTGTCTCGCTCACATCGGAAGCCTGCGTGCTCTCCTGCTCATCGGGTTGGGTTGAAAGGTCTGTCGGAGTGACGTTTTCGCTTGACGAAACGGACGCCGGGTTATTACCATCCTCAAGCGGATCCGATTCGGAACCATTTCTTTTTCCCTGATACACAATTACCGTAAAGGCGCACAGAAAAACAAAAACCGCCAAAAGCGATATTACGGCAATTGAAACGCGCTTGGAATCTTTTTTGCTGCCCATAGAATGATCTCCATTACTTATAAAATTACCCCATGCAAAGCATGTAGCAATGCATGTATATATAAATTATACATAAATAACAGGAAAAGTCAATGAATAAAGATTAAAATAAAAGCGCGCCACAGAATTATTTATGCTGCTTCGCAGTCATATAATCTGTGGCGCGCCGTCAATGATTCATCAGCGGATTAGTGCATCAATACCAGCCTTCAATCCAATCTCCGTCGTTATCCTTGGATTGTGTTGTTGTAGTGGTTTGCGGAGCTTGGGTAGTGGTTTGCGGAGCTTGGGTAGTGGTTTGCGGAGCCTGGGTGGTAGTCTGCGGTGCCTTGGTGGCAGTGGTCGCGGGCTTCGCAGTGGTAGTATTCCGTGCGGAATTGGATTTATTCTTGGTTGTGTTTCCGTTTTTGGTGGTATTACCGTTTTGGACTGTAGTGGACGCAACTGTAGTAGCGGTTGTATCTGTTGCCTCTGTCGTAGATTCGGATAAAGCGTCTTCCTCATCTGATGGCTCAGAGAATTCCTTGACATCAGCATCATCCGAACTTTCTCCATTTTCCTGGTTCACCTGAGAATTGCCGAAGCTGACATGAACTGCCTCGGTATTTACCAGCACAACCACGGCAGCCGTCTCAACGGTCAACAAAGCCGCGATTGTTATGAGAACCGTCTTAATAATAGCAATACGACTCATTTTTGGTTCCTCCTGTCGTTACTTATTCAAAAATCCTTTGAGCTTTTCAATAATAGCCTTTTGTGAAGCATCGGGATTGGGTATTCTGATATACTGATCATAAGCGGACTGAGCCACACCGTTGAATGATCTCTCTACCGTTTCAGAATAAACGATATGTTCCTCACCCGTGTCCGGGTCAATATATATCAGATATCCGCGTCCCTTCACATTTGTGCCAAAAAACGACTTGGGAATGTTGATCAGCACGCCCGTGTAAGTGTACTGCGTTTCATCCTGACTGTAAATATTTGACGCCTTGATCTTGCGGATATTCGGAGTGTTGATGGTCAGCTCGTTATCGCCAAGCGTGCCGGAGGCAATGATCAGTGTGCCGAATTCCGGGATTTCATGAACTGACCTGAGTCCGTCATCGCGCTTAATCTGTATGCCGAAGCGAATACCGTAAGGATCGCTGATTCTGATGCTGGCACCGAGCGTTGTGAGAGTGATTCGAGGCTGCGTATCCACAATGTAATGGTCATAGAGCGACTCACTGAGCGGCGGAAAAACAAGCGGATATTTCATATTGTTGGTCATAACCTGACCGTCGTTAATATGGTCCTGCGCAAATGTCTTGTTGTTTCTGACCGATGTGGTGCTTCCGACCAGGAAGTAATCGTACAGGAATGCCGGCGTTCCGTCCTGATATACGGCGCCGTCATCCCATGTGGAATCCACTCCGTACCACTTGCCATCATTCATTTTGACGTAATTCCACATATGGGGACCGCCCGATGTACTGGAGGTCATGCCTGTGCCGGAAACAAGAGCGCATGGAATATTAAACTGACTGCAAAGAATCTTGAACGCCTTGGAGTACCCCTCGCACACAAACGTACCCTTGCCGGTAAAAAGCGGAGCTGCGGTGTAGGCATATCCGTAGGTATATGTGGAACCGTTGAGAGCATCGTAATCATAGCTGGCGTTTGCGAGAATATAATCATGAATCGCCTTTACCGTTTCATACGTCGAGCTGTTGAGCCGTGAACCGGTAATAGTGTTCACCGCAGCCGCCAGACCTGTATTGTACGCTCCCAAATCGGCATAGGCATTGGGATAGGCATCTCCGGTGAAAGAAAACTTTATTTCATTCACCATACCTACCTTGTAATCTGAAGAATAAGAAAATGTAATGGTATAGCTGAAAGCGCGGATCCAAAACGCCTCGGGACAATCATAAAAGAAGGCCGCCGCCGCGCTGAGAACTGCGTCGTCTATATCGGTCAAATCCCTGTCATCCGCTTTGTCATTTTGAGCATCCGAATAGACCACCGTATATGTCATAGGCGGATCAAGCGTTACCGTCGTCGCTTCTGTGTGAGGCTTTTTGTCACGGACATAACTGTTGTACAGGCCGGTATAAAGCTGCTTTTCGCTGTCGTTCAACTCGCTCTTATAGCTGCCATTGTAGCTTGCCGAGGGTAAAAAGCGCTTAAATTTCGGGGTGACACGGTCAATTTTGACGGTGTTGCTGGACAGAACAAAATCGACATTTTCCCTTATAACCGTACCGGAGGCAGCTTCTTCGGGTTCTGTTTTTTCTTCGGGTTCCGTTTTTTGTTCCGGCTCCGTCATTTCTTCCGGCGCCGGCTGCTCAGTCTGCTCCTGCATCTTATCCGGCTCGCTGTCCGGCTCATACAGTTCAGTCTGCTCTGGCTGATCGGCGATATCGGTAGGAGAAACGTCGCTGTCTGCGTTTACGGCAATGAACGTCGTACCTGTGACCACCAGCGAAATCAGAAGCGCCGAAATCAGACCGGTTTTCAGAGTCAGTAATTTTTTATGCCTTTTCATTCGTATCATTCCTTTCGTAAACTTGCATTATCATATCTGCCTATTTTTATTATGCACAAAAAAATAAAAAATGTCAATAACTTCCAGATGTTTTTTTCATTGTTTTTTAATGTAAAAAAGTAAAAATACGAGCATAGGTAGAAATCCACCAACTATCCGACAAGAGCCTTCTTGATTGATTTACTGTTAAAATCGGCAAGGTAGCAATAGCCTTCCGCTTCCGTCCCTGTTTCATCAGCGGAATATGCAATGCGGCAGAATCCGTCGGTATAAACCTCATGCACCGTACATGTCTCCCCTTTTTCCACGTAAACATTTCCTATCGGCTTATGCTCCGCGTCAAGAATTGACATTTTGTACTTGACCTCGGCTTTGAATTCTTTTGCATATTTGTCATCGACGGTCTGTGGAGTGCTTGCGGAATTCTCCTTATCAGCTTCATCCAGCTTTTTGGGTGCAACATAAACGTATTTGATGTTTTTAATACTGGATTTTTTGATCGTCTGGTTCCATCTGATCCTGCATCTGCCGCTGCCGTTACAGTCGGCAAATGTGATAGTGCTGCCTTTTACGTCAGTGACCCATATTGTGTGAACGCCGTTTCTGTAACAGATGGCGTCTCCGGGCTTTAACGACTTCAGATCCTTTACCTTCGTCCAGTTTCTTATGCTGCTTCCGTAATAATCGTAGGCCAGCTTCATCACAAATCCCCTGCACTGTATTGCGTCCAGGAAGCTGTTGCAACTGCACCCGTCAGGAAAATAGCTGCAATTGTCGTGGTCAGGACAGGGAACGTCGG
>ONYN01000105.1 GCA_900322085.1 uncultured Eubacteriales bacterium
CGGGCGTAGTCGCGGGCAAGGCTGCTTCGGCTTTGCTCAGAGGCGCCAGAGGCAATTCCGGCGTTATCACCTCGCTGCTTTTCAGAGGCTTTTCCAAGGGTCTGAAGGGTGTGGAAGAGGCTAACGGCACCGACCTTGCAAACGCTCTTACCTTGGGTGTTGAGGCCGCTTATAAGGCTGTTATGAAGCCCACTGAGGGTACCATTCTCACCGTTGGCAGAGTGGCGGCGGAAAGAGGCAGAGTGGCTGCCAGCTTCAATGACGACGCAAATTATGTCTGGGACGAGATTTGCAATGCTGCCGAGGACGCGCTGGAGACCACTCCCGAGCTTCTGCCCGTGCTTAAGAGAGCCGGCGTTGTGGATGCGGGCGGTCAGGGCCTCTGCTACATCTTCCGCGGCATGCAGTCGGTATTCCGCGACGGCATTATCGCTGCCAGCGAAGTGACCGATTCCGTGTCAGCACAGGGCGATATTGATTCCTTCAAAAGCACCGTCGCGCAGTTTGACGAGGTGATCAACTTCACCTACTGCACCGAGTTCATTGTCGAAAAAGAAAACGACAACGACCCCGCCAAGCTCAGATCCTTCCTTGAATCCATCGGCGACTGTGTTGTGGTAGTGGATGACGAGGAAATTATCAAGGTTCATGTTCACACCAATCAGCCGGGCGACGCCATTTCCAAGGGACTTACCTATGGCAGCCTTATTTCCAATAAAATAGAAAACATGCGTAAGCAGCACGAAAATGCGGGTGCTGCCGCTCCCAAGAAGCTCGAAAGAGTCGAACCCGTTGAGGGTGAAGTCGGATTTGTGGCTGTGGCAGCCGGCGACGGTCTGGTGTCGCTCTTCCATGATCTCGGCTGTGAAAATGTCGTTTCGGGCGGTCAGACAATGAATCCCTCAACAGAGGACATTCTCGCCGCAGTTCAGGCGACTCCGGCCTCCACAGTGTTTGTGCTGCCCAACAACAAGAACATCATTATGGCTGCCGAGCAGGCTATTCCGCTCGCCGACAGAAAGGTTGTCGTGATTCCCACCAGAACCATTCCGCAGGGTCTGAGCGCCATGCTGGCATTTGATCCTGACAGCGGTGCGGACGAGAATGCTGTCGATATGTACAAGGCAGCCGAGAAGGTCGCTACCGGTCAGATCACCTATGCCGCAAGAAATTCCGAATTCAATGACAAGAAGATCAAAGAGGGCGAAATGCTCGGATTGGTCAACGGCAAGCTCACATTCACCGAGAAAAGCCGCAGCAAGGCCATAGCCAAGCTGGCCAAGCAGATGGTTGGCAAGGGAGCTTCCTTCATTACACTGATCTACGGTCAGGACGTCACCGATGAAGAGGCGGAGGATACCCGCAAGTTTATCGAGAACAAGATCGCCAAGAATGTTGAGGTTACTCTGGTAAACGGCGGTCAGCCTGTTTACTATTACATTCTCTCTGTAGAGTGATCGGGTAATTCAATGAGTGATATCAAGGATTTGTATTTAAACGAAATTGAATCCAAGCCTTTGAAGTATTACAAGGGTGTCGGTGAGAAGCGTGCGCAGCTTTTTGAGAAGCTGGGCGTCGATTCCTCCGACGCCCTTTTGCGGTATTATCCCAGAGAATACGAGGACTGGAGCGATTGTATCACGGTAGAACAAGCTAAAGCGAACGCCGAGAGCGGAGAAGTCTGCTGCATCAGGGCAACCGTGTCGTCGCAGGTTCGCTCCGTCAGGCTCAAAGGCAATCGAATGCTCTATTCGGCGCGTGCCGTGGATGATGAAGGCAAGGGCTTCCGCGTTACTTTTTTCAATAATTCGTACATTCCCAAAATGTTGGTGGAGGGCAGTCAGTATATCTTTCGCGGCAAGCTGTTTGTTGGCACAAACGGCGCGGAAATGACATCGCCCATGTTTGACAGCCCGGAGAATGCCGGAATGATTCCCATATATCGCGCTACAGAGGGACTGCCCTCCAGACAGATTTCCAAAGTAGTGGCGCAGGTGCTTGCAGAGCTTCCGGAAGATCTCAGCGATCCCATTCCCGAAGCGGTTCGGGCGAAGTACAAGCTTTGCCACATTCGCTATGCGCTTCATCAGATTCACTTTCCGGACGATGTGGAAACCCTTGCCACAGCCCGCGACAGGCTGGTTTTTGAGGAGCTGCTGATTTTGCAATTGGGATTGCTCAGGCTCAAAGGGCGCAGACGCGGAACGGCCGGTATGCGGATTTCTCGCGACTGTACTGACGAATTCCGCAGTATGCTGCCATTCGAGCTGACCGGTGCGCAGAATCGGGCGATTTCCGAGGCGATAGGGGATATGTCGGCAGACGGTCAGCCTATGTCGCGTCTGCTTCAGGGCGACGTTGGTTCGGGAAAGACGGCGGTTGCCGCCGCAATCTGCCATACCGCCGCAAAAAATGGCTTACAGTCGGCGCTGATGGCTCCCACCGAAATACTTGCGGAGCAGCACTTCCGCTCATTTGCGCAACTGCTGGAACCCTGCGGGATTCGCGTGGGCTTGCTTACGGGTTCCATGACCGCCGCGCAAAAGCGCAAGGTGCGTGAGCTTGCCGCTCTGGGGCAGACAGATGTGCTGATAGGCACTCATGCGCTGCTCTCTGACGGGGTGGAATTCGCTTCGCTCGGATTGGTTATCACAGACGAGCAGCACCGGTTTGGAGTCAATCAGCGGGGAGCGCTTGCCGCCAAGGGGGACAATCCGCATGTGCTGGTAATGTCAGCCACGCCGATTCCGCGCACGCTGGCGCTGATTATCTACGGCGATCTGGATATCTCCGTGCTTGATGAGATGCCAAAGGGACGTGTTCCGATCGAGACATATTTTGTGGACGGCGGCAAGCGGGAGCGCGCCTATCGCTTTGTCAGAAAGCACGTTGACGAGGGGCGGCAGGGATATGTGATCTGTCCTCTTGTGGAAGAGGGAGAAAACAGCGGCGAAATGAAGGCCGCAATGGAATATGCCCGGAATCTTTCGGAGGGATATCTGAAAGGGTGCAGAGTCGGTTTACTTCACGGCAGAATGAAAGGCGCCGAGAAGGACAGCGTAATGCAGGCCTTTGCGTCGGGGGAGCTGGATGTTCTGGTTTCCACCACAGTGGTTGAGGTGGGTGTGAATGTGCCGAATGCTGTGATTATGATCATTGAAAACGCCGAACGATTCGGGCTTTCGCAGCTGCACCAGCTCCGGGGGCGTGTGGGGCGCGGAAGTGTGCAATCGTATTGCATACTGATAAGCGACGCGAAAAACGACGCTGCCGTGTCGCGCCTGCGCCTGATGAGCCACACAAACGACGGATTTGCCATTGCCAACGAGGACTTGAAGCAGCGCGGGCCGGGCGATTTCTTTGGCTCGCGGCAGCACGGTCTGCCCGAGATGAAGATTGCCGATATGATGACCGACATGCAGATATTCACGTTGGCACAGGAGGCGGCCAAGGATATTCTCGCGCAGGACCCCGATCTGCAAACCCGGGAGAACGACGGACTTCGGGGAGAAGTGTCGCGTCTGTTTGATCCGGAACGGGCTATGAACTGATTTTTTCTTTCCATCCCAATAAACAAGCCGCCGAGACAAATCCCTTAGCGGGAAATGCCTCGGCGGCTATGGCTATAGTATTAGAGCCTGTTGAGTATCCCTTCGCACGCGCCTTGCTTGCATCTTTTGCGCCATATTTCGTGAATTTCACTTGCAATACGAAAGTATGGCGGTGTGAAATTCCCTTCATCTGGCACAAAATCTGACGGCGCAATCCGCGCACGCCGAGATACTAAGCAGGCTCTTACGCGGAAACGCTCATGCGATTCCTTATGTACTCCTTCACCTCATCGGGGGTGATGTTCAGCACAAAGGCAAATTCCAGATTGATGATGCGTTCCGCCTCGCGCAGAATTCTTTCATCAGACGCGTTAAGCTTCTTGTGGGCGGCAATCTGAGCCCTCTGCTTGTTGTAAATCGTACCCGCGAGAGCGATGATGTTTTCACGGTCGCCGCTCTGCAAGATTCTGTTGAATGTTTCCTTGCGCTGCTTGTGGTCGTCCACCCAGCAGTCCTTGGAATTGGGAATATTTTCAATCAGCCGGCTGATCTCTTCCTTTGTGACAAGTGGCTTGGCCTTGTCGAGCAACAGCTGATTGTTCATGGGCAGATATACGGTAGAATTATCCTTGCCTGTGGATTTAAGGACATAATAATCCGTCTTTTTGCCGCATATCACCTTTTGGGTTGTTTCTTCGATGGTGAATATTCCTTCTGTTCCGAAAACCACCGTATCGCCTATGTTCAACATAATTTTAAGATCACCTCGACCGCAAATTTGAGGGGCATTTTTCCCCTATAATAATCTTACTTGGAACGATTTAATTATATCATTTTTTCTCTGAAATTTACATAGGCCGAATTAACAAACTTTTTACACGTTTTTTCGGGCAATTTTGTTTTAAAATTTCAAAACCGCCCGCCTGGGTTTTTACCCCCGGACGGAGCGATTCTCATTGATTATAAGACTCAAAAGGGCAGATCAAGTACCCCAAGACAGCACCTATATGCCGATGACTGGATAAAAGAATATAAAAAATCCTTGTCAAAGAGGAAAAAATGTGATATAATATAATTTCAAAAGCTTAATTACCTGGTTTAAGAGAATATAGGAATACGCTGATTTAGTCGGTTTACACCTTTTATCAGCGTATTCTTAGGATTATCGGAATGAGGGAGGGATATTGCATGAAAAGCAGCATCAATAAAATCCGCAAACTGCTGGATCGGACAGAAAGCATTTCTTCGCAATGCTTTGACGGAGTACAGAAGCAAGGAAAAAAATCGGCCATTAAACGCGAAAAAAACGCTGTAAGGGCATTGGATTTTGCATACAAGGCGCTGGCTCTCTGCCGTGAGGAGACTGCCAACGGCGCAAGTGACTGCGCGTTGGAATTTATATACAGCATACACAGGATAAGCGCGATTCTTTTCAGACTGGGAAGGGAAGAGGAAGCCGAGCCGCTGCTTGCCGAGATTTACGAAAGCAAGGATCTATACAGCGGCCGCAGCACGGTTCTTTCGCCATGTCTGGCCTACTACGGCAGCATACTCTGTAACAGCGGAAGATATGACCTTGCGGCTGAGGTGCTGGACGCGTTTATGAAGCGATTCAAGATGGAAACAGCGGTCCGGGAGACTGTAGAAGACACATATGCTTCGTGTCTTGGATTTGGCTGTGCGGCCCGCGCATTTACCTATGCCGATGCGGGGGAAGGGTATGATTCCGAGCATTTTACCTATCCCGCGGAGGCTCTTGCCGGGATTGTAAAGAATCTGAAGGCAAAGGGACAAAATCCTGAAATTGCCATCCAAAATTACAGAAGGGCGGCGTATTTTGCCGCGAGTCAGCAGCTTTTTATGACTTGCTGGGATACCGTACCGGGCGCGGATGTGGGTCAGGCGGTCATTTATGCCCATGAATGTGTGAAGGCCAGCAAAGAGCTTGGCGTGAAGGATTTGTATTATCTTGGCGCACACCGACTGGGAGCACTTGCTATGGCAAGGGACTGCCGGTTTTCCGACAGCGCGGAGATATGCTCCGAAGCGCTTGATGAATGTTCCGGATACAAGGGAGAGGAAACCCAGACGGATTACACCAGCCTTCAGAGCATATCGGGAGATCTCAATCTGCTGATGGGCATAATGAATTATCGTGCGTCCAATATATCCGACTGCGTACGGTATTTTGAGGCTGCGATTGCCGCGTTTGAAGCCGATGCCAAGGGCAGACCGCTGCGGGAAACGGGATATGTCGAGGCGGAGACAGAGCTGATTTTCATGTCAAACGCCGAGAAGTGCGCCTTTGCCTGCAAATATGTGGGACTTGCCAAATTCAGCGAAAGCGAGAGATATTCGCTGGACGAATGTGTTCGGATGATGCGCAGAGGGGCAGAACTCCTGGAAGTTGTCGACCGCGATGAGCCGTACTTTCTGTTGTCGGCGTCGGCGGATTACCACATCATCGCCCAGATGTGCGAACGAGCCGGGGACAGTGAGTCGGCAGGCCAATTTGAGCAGCTCAGCAAAGATCGCGGCATGACGGCATTGAAAGCACTTCACGACCTCATGCCGGAGCGTGAGAAGTTTGAGGATTGTGTCGGCCGCATGCAGGTGCGCAGACGAATAGCGCTTCGGCTGGGGCTGCTCGAGCTGTACGGAGATTACACCAGATTTGAAATGATGCTGTGCGAACCGCCGTACTGTGATACTGACCATCTGAAAATAGCGCGACTCAATTTTGAAATGGGAGAATACTGCCGCGTAGTAGGGAAACATGAATCCGCCGTGGAGTATTACGGCAACGTCAGGGAACATATGTTTGACCGCAGCGGCAACCCCTATTGTGAGTTAAAGGATGGCAATATCTATGAATTTTCGCTCATAGCCTCCGCGTCCTGTCTGGTCAAATGCGGCAGGATGGCGCAGGCCAGACGGATATTCCGTGAATTTGCAGACACACAGAAAAGCGGAGACGGCATCATCGAAACGACAAGGCTGATCAAGATCGCCGGTCTTTCCCGCGATATTGACCTCAATCCGGCGGAATGTGCCGGATATTTGCACCGTGCGGCAGCCGCCGTTGAAAATAGCGGCAAGGAGCTTACCGTGGCCGCCGAGCTTTACAATCAGGAGGGAATATGCTGGTATAACGCAACCCCGGCGATGGACTCCGATGATCCGGAACGCAGCCCTCAGGCGAACGATCGACTTGCGGAAAAATTTGCGGACAGTGAGATCGAGGCGTTTCGCAATGCCCTCAGGCTGCTTGAAGGCTGTGATGAAAACAACGAGAAAGCAATTGATCTCAAGCCCTCTCTTCATTCCAATATAGGCGAATGTCTGATGCGCAAGGAGGATTACCCTGCCGCGCTGGAGCATTACAACGGGGCGGTATCGGCGTTTGAAACGCTTTTTGCCTCCGACAGGTTTATTCAGAAGCCAAAAAATGAGCAGGAGCCTTATGTTTTTCAATACGGGCTTTGCTTCAAGTCGCTGGGAGATATTTACAATGAGCTTGAAGACAACCCGAAATGTGCCGAGGCACTGAGCAAGGCGATAGAGATCATGGAGCGGCTGGATGGTGATGAAGCCCGCAATCTGCTTGGCGCCTGTCTTAACGCACGCGGAGTGGTTTATTACCGTATGGGCGATTACGCCAAAAATGTCGAGGATGCGACACGAGCCATCAATCTCAAAAAGGACGACAGCGGCGGAGAGATCAACATGGCCATCATGCTCAAAAACCGTTCGGACGCCTACAGGGAACTCGGCGATTTCAAATCCATGCAGTCCGATCTCACCCAATCCATTGACCTGCTCGGAAAGTCGGAATTGCCTGACGAGCTTCTGAATTCATTCTACGGCTCCAACTGGTTTTCGATGGGAGTGTGTCAGGAGGGACTGCACAAGATCGGCAAGGCTGCCGACGCATACCGCAAGGCAGCGGGGTATATGGATAAAAGCGGTCCGGGCGAGGATTCAGGCGCGTATATGAAGGCGCTGTGTCATTTCCGCAGGGCAATGTGTCTCTGTCGTCGTGAAGAGCAGGAATATTACGGCGCATTGTATGAATACAACAACGCCATAAAGCTGCTGGAGGGTATGCCTGCCTCCCGCGAGAAGGACGAAAACTTAAGTCAGTTGTTTTCATCGAGGGGAAGTCTGTATGAAGCCTTCCGTGAGATTGATCTTGCCAGGGAGGATTTCAGCCGGGCAGAGAGCCTTCGTTCACACCCTGAAACACAGAGCGAATCATGATTAATGCAACAGCCCCGACGCGGAGGAATGAATTCCAGACGCGCCGGGGTTGTTTTATTTGACAGATCGCCCGGATGGTACCGGACAGGGAAAGGAATTATCTGTTGAAGCAGCCGCAGCCACAGCCGCAAACGCTGTCATTGTCGCCCATAGTGCCGTTTCCGCGGCAGCAGCAATCGTTGTCATTGTCCTGGAAGAGAACCAGGATGATGAGCAGGATGATAATCCAGCTGCAGGAACCACCGAAGAAGTTGCTCATAGTGTTTTACCTCCTTTACTTGATTTCATTACATAATATGAGAGGACAAGCCCGGAGGTGAGCAATGACGCGTTATTTTTTTGATTATAATGAGAAACTGTTCAAAAATACTCTGTACATATTATTTCTTCACAGTTTCTCAATCGCACAGTGCAGCCATGTCGTCAGGCAGGGGAGAGGTGAATTCCATCGGAAGGCCTGTGATGGGATGATTGAAATGAAGCTGTCCGCAATGAAGCGCCTGACGTCCGATCAGGTCACGGGAGCCACCGTACATATCGTCCCCCGCAAGCGGCATTCCGAGAGAGGTGAAATGTACCCTGATCTGATGGGTGCGCCCCGTTTCAAGGTGAATCTCCAAAAGCGTCAGGTCGTGTTTTTTTCCGCTCTGAGCGGTAATGGAAAAACTTTTCATCGCGCGCCAGTGGGTGACGGCTCGAATGCCTCCTTCGCCTACCTCGCGCTGAATTCCGTGTCCCTCCATGACGCGGATAGGGGCGTCAATTGTGCCGTTGCCTGTGAGAAGCCCCTGACATATCGCGTAATAGATCTTATCGGTGTGACC
>ONYN01000198.1 GCA_900322085.1 uncultured Eubacteriales bacterium
GCCCATCGCTGCGACGCATCTCGATGTAAAAACAATGTCGGGCGCATCAATCGGGTTCATTTTCTCAATAAGCCTTGCTCAAATCGGAGAAAAATCTGTCAATTCTATGATTTACGCCCTTTTCAAATTTTGCAATTACCTAAAACTTTTTCTTAATAAAGGAGGTGTTGGGCATTACAACTGATAGGAGCGATAAGAAAAAAACCGCTGCTCAGACAAAATTGCTGCTCTTTGACCTTGACGGTACGCTTCTTGACAGCCGCAAGCAGATTTCCGAGCGGAATCAGGAGGCAATCGAAGAATGCCGCAGCCGGGGCATAATGATAGGGGTGGCAACAGCCCGCAACGAATCCACCTGCGCCCGGTTTACACGTGTCATCCGTCCCGATCTTCTTATTTCAAACAGCGGAGGACTGATTCGTCTGAACGGTAAAATCATCTACAAGTGCAGCTTCACCGCAGATGAAACAGCGGCTCTGGTCCACGCCGGAATCTCGGAAAACCGTGGAATCACGGTGGATTGCGCCGACACCACCTTTTCCAACCGATACATTGATTTTTTCAACGAGCCGGGAATGACCTTCACCGATTTCTCGGACTTTTACCGCAGTTCATTCAAGGTGTGCATAGAAGGTACCGATATGGAATTCGCAAAGCACACGGCGGCACTGATTGAAAATTGCTCGTGGCTTGCCTTCTCCGACTGCGACTGGTTTAAATTTTCCAAAAGTACAGTTTCAAAGGGCAACGCACTCCGACATGTAGTAGATTACACGGGCATTTCACCGCAGGAGACTGTTTCGTTCGGTGACGATTTCGTTGACGTAGAAATGCTTGCATACTGCGGCGTCGGCGTGGCAATGGAAAACGCTGTCGATGACGTAAAACGCCATGCCGATGTGATCATTGGCAGTAATGATACCGATGCCATCGCACATTTTATATACAGCAACATTTTGTAATTTTTTATATATTAACAACTGATTGTATAATACAATCAGTGATTTATCGCGTTATATATACATTTTGGAATTTTTTAAATAAAAACAATCCAATAGAAAGTGGGCGTTTCCTATGATAAAGATGATAGATCAGGAAAGCATCGAGACAGCCAAGGAATACTGTCAGGGCGATCCCTTTGGCTGTCGCATACTTGCCGCTATGCTCGCATACGGTACGGACAAGCCATTTGCACTCTTTTGGGCGCAGTATGCGGGAGAAGACTGCAAGGGAAAAATGACCGCCGTGATATCCCGTCTTGATACCGCCATGACAGTCTGCGCCAAAGGTGAATATGACACGGAAGAGCTGGACTGCTTCATTCAGGCAAATATGGGATATATCGGTGCGCTTCGTGCTGCCCGCGGCGGCGAAACGTCAAACGGACTTGTCATGCGACTGGCAAAGAGAAAAAATTCCATTTCCGCATCAGACGTTGAAATAAACCCTGAAACCTCCGACGTTTACGCCGTTATGGAGGAATGTGCCGGCACAGGCTTTGAAGTGCCGAGATTCGATGATTTTTACAGTGACATGATCTACCGCAAAAAGGCAAAGACCGTGCTTTCGGCTATTGCGCGGGAAGACGGGATGCCTGTCGCCTGTGGGGCAGTGCATTTGTCCCAGGGAACTGCTTTGCTGACCATCTGCGCCTGCGTACCGGATCACCGCAACAAGGGCTACGCTTCAAAGGTAGTCAATGCTCTGCTCGACAAATGCGAGGGGCGTGACGTCTATCTGATGTGCATGCCTTCACTGCATGACTTTTACACAAAATTCGGATTCATCACCACAGGCGGTTTTATTTATTAATATTGATGATGATAAAAACCCGCTCCGGCCAAAAGCATGATTGCCTATGGCCGGAGCGGGTTTTAGAGCCTGGACAGGCTCCTTATATAAGAGCCTGTCCAGGCTCTAAGGAAAAGGAGAAACAAAAAAGCCAACCGTCCTATTGGACAGATTGGCTTGATGTCAGCGTCTACCTATCTTCCCGGATCGTCACCAATCAAGTA
>ONYN01000039.1 GCA_900322085.1 uncultured Eubacteriales bacterium
AAGCTGGCAAATTCTTCTATGTCGTCCGATGACATTACATTGCCCAGCTTGCTGTATATGACAGTATAGACCAGCGACGAATACCTGTCGATTATCAGCCGTATTCCTTCCGAAGGATTGCTGTCCATCAGACCGATTATCTCATTATCCGTCATTTTATTCATTATCACCTCGCTGCTTTTTTATCCCGAACCGGCTCGGATTCTGTAAGGATTTTTGTCCTCACACCATATACATTCGGAGCATTTTTTTATATGTGACATGCTTTAAGCCAAAAATAAAAAAAATTCTGCCGATCGCCGCACATTTAAGTACAGCAACCGACAGAACCAAAATATTCAGTGATGAATCAAGCCGTAAGTAAATTACTTAACCTCGACTGTTGCGCCGACTTCCTTGAGCTTAGCCTCGATGGCTTCAGCATCGTCCTTGGAAACAGCTTCCTTAAGGGGAGCAGGAGCACCGTCAACCAGAGCCTTTGCTTCCTTCAGGCCGAGACCGGTGATCTCGCGGACAACCTTTATGACCTTGATCTTCTCAGCGCCGGCGTCCTTCAGGATTACGTCAAACTCAGTCTTCTCTTCAGCAGCAGGTGCAGCGCCGCCTGCGGGAGCAGCAACAGCAACAGCGGCAGCGGCGGAAACGCCGAATTCTTCCTCAATAGCCTTGACAAGCTCGGAAAGCTCGAGAACGGTCATGGCCTTTACTTCTTCGATAATGTTTGCGATTTTCTCAGACATGGTGTTTTACCTCCAAAAATAATATTTTAATTAAGTGTGTAACACATAGCGCAGAATAAAATTACTCTGCTGCGGGAGCTTCCTCGGCACCCTCGGACTGCTTGTCTGCGATAGCCTTGATGGCGATAGCAAGACCCTGGATGGTTGCATTGAGGCCGAAAGCAAGCTGAGTGAGAAGGGTCTCTCTGGAAGGAGTTTTGGCCAGAGTCTTGACCTCGTCTACAGTCATTGCTTTGCCGTCAATGAAGCCTGCCTTGATCTCAAAGCCCTTCTTGTTGCCCTCGGCGTACTCGTTGAGGATCTTTGCAGCGGCAATGTAATCGCTGTCGCATGTAGCGATAGCTGTAGTGCCGTTAAGAACCGCGTCGTCAATCTCAACACCTGCGTCGGCGGCAGCACGCTTGATGAGGGTGTTCTTGGCTACGGTGTAGACAACGCCCGCCTCACGAAGCTGCTTGCGGAGCTTGGTATCGTCAGCAACAGAAATACCGCAATAGTTGACGATAACGCCTGCGACAGAGGATTTCATTCTGTCGGAAAGGTCGGCAACCAAAGCCTGCTTCTGTTCCAATACTGCTTTACTTGGCATGATAGTTTCACCTCTGAAATTAAGATATTTCGCAGGAAACAAAAATGCCCGTCCCCGTTAAAGCTTAACCGAGGACGGACAGACAAATTCATAACTCACCGCAACACAAAAAACGCCGCAGTTCATCATTTGAAAAAGCTCTGTTTCCCTCGGCAGGCGGTTTCAACAACAAAACCGTTGGGCAGAAATGCACCTGCTGTCTTTGGTATAATCGTTCGGATTAACCGAACCGTTACACAGCTTTATAAGTTTACCACATTCAAACAAGTTTGTCAAGTGTTTTTTATTTTTATTTTATCGGATCGTTTTCCTGGCGGTAATTCTTTGACAGACGAACATAATTGTCCCATTCTTCTTCACTGAGGTGAAAACTCTCCATCAGATCAGCCTTCATCTTTTCGGGTCTGGTCTCCAGATAATTACGCAGGAACGGAACCGTTTTCTCAGACCACTCGCTGTACTTCGGTCTTCCCCACCGCTTTTGATTGAGCTTTATCTCGCCGTCAATGGTGGCAGCCATTTCATCAAGAATGGCAACGGCTCTTTCGGGAGCAAAAGTTGTATTCATGTGATAGCAATAGGCTGTAATAAAGCGCGCACGGAATTCATCGTTTTCCAGAAGCTTTCTCATCAAAGTATTATCGCGATGACCGATGCCGTGACCTTCCGGGTTCAATAGATGTGAGTAAATAAAATTCTGCTCACGGATATAACCGGTGGTCTGCATGGACCAGTCCATGTCATAAATCATCCATCGCCACTTTCCGTCACGGTGCTTATAACACCGTATATTGACCGTATCGGTATTCCCAAAGTAAGTTTCTGCAATCCAAAAGTTAATCAGTGATTCCATATCAACCGTCTTGCAAAGCTCGTCATAATTCTTCTTTTCACTCAGGTCGTTATTCTTGCAGAAATTAACCATGGCGCTGTATGCTTTCAGGTTGCCCTCCTGATTGATATGCTGGGCTTTTACAATGTCAAAATCGCCCTTTTCATAGCCGTAATATCTGTTAAGATAGTCGGCTCCGAGTTGTTCCCTGATGTAATACAGCCCCCAGTAATTTCCGTTGAGATACAGTACACAGGGCTGAAACTCCTGATAGTCCAGATCCATGTGTCCGCGAATCAACGCGGGTACAAGCTCGTCGCGCAGTTTGCTGAAAATCTGGTCTTCACCGCTCGGACGCAGCAGCAGTCTGGAGAATGTGGTGGCCGCTTTGTCGTTGCCGCTGAAAAAAGGATATGTTATCTCATTAACGCCGTAAATTTCCCTCAACGAAAGTTTGACGCCCTTTTGGAGACATTTGCGTGAACTGAACCCGAACAGCTTCGCTCCACACGGAAATTCAACCTCCTTAACGCAATCCTGATTGAAATATTCCACATATATACTTTTCTCGGCATAGCTTTCCTCATTGAGAAAAATCCCTTTGTTGATGTTGATATCAGAGGGCGTACCTGAGATACACATGATGGGAAGTGTGTGTGGATTTTGGGTGAAATATGTCTGGGTCACACATTCGCTTATCAAAGCGTCTCCGCCAAAGGCTGCCGCACGAATGACCGTGTTTTTTTCAATCTTGATCGGTGAACTGTAGATCTTTGACGATGCCGTCGGTGCCGCCCCATCTGTCGTATATACAATTTTGTAATTTCCAGTCACGGAAAGACTCACTTTCGTGCCGCTTTTCACAAGCCCGCCTTCTGTGCTGAAAACGGGAGCGGGAGCAAAGGACGAATAATGCCTGCCGCTGTTGGCCTCACCCGGCGTCGGTACGGAAAAAAAGAAGCGGTGCGATGTATCGCCGGCCAGTCGGCCGCTGGATACGCCGCATCGCCCTTTGCCCGTGGAAAAAACGTCGCACATCGTCCCCGATGCATCCGCAAGGTACAGAGTCTCTCCTCCTGTGCCAATCTTCACAGGAATATGCAGGCTTTTCTTTCCTACAGCGGTCGTTCCGTCGCAGAACAGCAGGAGATACTCTCCTGCGCCGATTTTTACATCGGGAAATGTATAGACAGGCGTACCGGGTCTGTTGGCTAACGTATAGCCTTTAAGGGACACTGCGGAAGATGTTGTATTATACAACTCAATGAAATCGCTTGCCGAAGCGCCTCCCCTTTTGCTTGACGCCGAAAGCGTTTCGTTTATTATCACATTGCCTGTCAATTCAGGCGTCATTTCCGCCGAAAGCTTACTAAAAGCTGTCGACGCGTTTGCCTTGCCCGGTGTTGAACGGGCAAAAAAGCGGTAATCGCCCTCGCCGTCACTCCAGCCGTATGAAATATTGGCCGGAAGATCATAAAGCATCACGCGACAGCCCAGCATCTGCTCTGAAGAATAGAGCGATAAAAAGCCGTCTCTTGCGCTCAGAGAAAAACCGGTGTGCAACATTCCGTCTGTGTCGGTTTTGTCTTTACCGTCGCAAAAGACAACTAGATACGCCCCGCCATTGAGAACGGTTCCGTCCGGGAAGGTGTATTTAAACGGGTCAGCTTCATTGTCGGTCAGGCCGCAGCCGGACAGGTCAAAAGCATCTGAAGACGGGTTATAAAGCTCTACCCAGTCCCCGTAATCCCCCTCACAGTCATACATAGTGAATGTATTTGAGGTCATATACTCGTTGATCCGAACCTCAAAATGCTCTGTGACCGCTGTACCTTCATTCTTCCTGCCGGGAGTCGGTTCCTCAAACCATCCGTAGGTAACACCGTCACCCGTAAGGCCGTAGGAGACATTCTCCTTGGAAGCAGGCACGGTAAGGGATGACAGAGACGTCTCGTCGGAAAGATAAACCGTTTCTCCGTCGGCCGCCGAAAGCTTGAAATTGGTGTGCAGGCAGCCCCGTTCGTCAGTGATGTTCAATCCCGAGCAATAAATCACAAGATAGCCTTTGGCGTCAATTTTTTGTCCGCTGAGAGAGGTCTTCTGCAAAGATTCCAGATCGTCCGAAAGATAATACCCGTCCAGAGTGATTTCCTCCGACGTCGGATTGTAAAGCTCCACCCAATCGTAATATCTGCCGTCGTATGCCTTCGCACTTGAGCTGTTGGACGTAAGCACTTCATTGAGTATCAGATCGGTCTGGGAAGTCGTCTGAACCGGGGCGTCCGTATCCTGAGTGCAGGAGCATAACAAAACCGCAAGCAGCATGACAGCTATCATCATGTATCCCGCGATGATGGCCGGGCGCTTAAAGAAATCGTTGTTAACCATTCAACCGCTTCATCTCCATCCATAAACAATTCATAACTTTGATTATTGTATCATATATTATTTGAAATGTGAAGAACAAAATGTAAAAGAAATGCGGTTTTGCGCCGTCATATTTTGATGCTGACCTCGCCCGAAGACAGTGTTTCCTCCGTGCCGTCGTCATAGCGCACCGTGAGATTACAGTTTTGATTGATGGAAAGCGCCGTGGCCTTTCTGGGTTTGTCTTTGCCCAGTACGACAATTTCCTTTCCGACGATCACCGACCGGCGGACATATTCCTCAAAGAATGAATGTTCGGGGAGATTGGCGTAATATTCCATGAATTTTTCTATGATTCCCGCGGCAATGCGATTCTTGACGTCACCCGCAGACGGCGCGTCAAATACACCGCCTGCTATATCCTTTATCTCTTCGGGAAATCCTCCCTCCGGAGGACAGATGTTCACACCGATGCCGCAGACAGCGTATTCCAACTCTCCGCTCTCCAAATCAAACGAAGCCTCAGTAAGGATACCGCAGATCTTTTTTCTGTCAATCAATACGTCGTTGACCCACTTGATGCCGGCTTGTTTTCCGGATACCTCTTCCACTGTGCGCGCAACCGCAACAGCCGCCGCTGTAGTGATAAAAAGAGCTTCCTGCGCCTTCATCTTCGGCCGGAGCAGTATGCTCAGATACAGTCCCGTTCCGCCCGGCGAATGGAATTTACGGCTCATTCGCCCCTTCCCCGCCGTCTGTTCGGCCGCGACCAGCACGGTTCCTTCCGCGGCTCCCTCTGAGGCCATTTCTTTCAATACCGTATTGGTGGAAGTAATGGTTCTGTAAACCTTTATGTCGGGATTGCCTGCCGTCCTTCCGAGATATTTTTTGATGCCCTGCGCCGAAATAACATCGCTTTCCCTCCTGAGAGCATATCCTCTGCCGCTGACCGCTTCAAATTGATATCCCTCCCTTTCAAGCTGCCTGACCGCCTTCCAAATCGCATTGCGGCTGACGCCGAGCTTTGAGGCCAGTTCTCCGCCCGAAAAGAAGTCGCCTCTGCTGCCTTCAAACATTTTTAAGATTTCTTCCTTCACGCTCATATCAAACAAACGCCTCCCATACTCAATGCGCGCTGGTGTTGATAAACTCGGCCTTGTCTTTGGAATAGAGGATCTTCTGTCCCATGTAAAGACCGTAATATCCCGAGAGCATATAGCTGGTGGCCACCGCTACCGCAAAGAAAATCAGACCCTTCGGGCCGAACATCTCGACTGACAGAATCATAGACGTGATCGGACAGTTGGTCACTCCGCAGAACACAGCGATCATTCCCACCGCGGCCGCGAATGTGCCGCTGATACCCAGAACCGGCGCGACGAGACAGCCAAATGTCGCTCCCACAACGAAGGACGGCACGATCTCGCCGCCCCGGAAGCCGGCTCCAAGCGTTATCGCCGTAAACAGCAGCTTCAGAACAAAGGCCTGCGGCATTGTGTGGCCGTTGAGCACCGCGTCATTGATCAGTCCCATTCCGGCTCCGTTGTAATCGCCGCTTCCGACTAAATAGGTAAGATTAATCAGAACTGCGGAACAGACAAGGATCTTGATATATTTGTTGGGATAAGCCTTTTTAAGCAGCTTTCCCGTGCCGTGCATCACAACGCAGAAAACAATACTGAGCAGCCCGCAGAGCACCGCCAGAACGGTCACCCGGGCAACTGACGGAATGGTGATTTCCGGTATTGCCTCCAGTGGGAAAGAGGTCTTTTCCACCCCGAAACGGATGGCGATGCAATAGCCCACAAGCGCGGAAATGACACTCGGGACAAGCGCGGAATAATACATCGCGCCGACGCTTATCACCTCCATCGAAAATATCGCGGCAGTGACAGGCGTGCCAAACAGCGCGGAAAATGCCGCGCTCATACCGCACATGATAATGAGCTTCTGGTCCTTCTCATCCAGCCGCAGCAGTCTGCCGATCTGATATCCTATGCCGCCGCCCATCTGGATGGCCGCGCCTTCGCGTCCCGCCGAGCCTCCGGCCAGATGCGTCAGCACGGTGGAAAAAAATATCAGCGGAGCGGTGAATATCGGGGGCTTTTCCTCACTGCGCACCGAGACGAGAATCATATTTGTCCCCTTGTCGTTGTCCATACCGCATAATTTGTACGACGCGACAATGACTAATCCGACAATGGGGAGCAGCCATACCATTCGCTGATTGGAGACGGCAAATGTTTGGGCGGAATACTGAATCAGATAGTGAAAAAGCGTTCCCACACAGCCTACAAACGCCCCGATGATAACCGCGCAAAAACACCACTTGGCAAACATGGTAAAGTGTGTCAGTCCGTGTCGGAATTCTTCCTTTGATTTCATTTCAAATTTTCTGATAAACAGAGGCAATACGATCACCCTCATATAGAATCGGCAGGCTGCATTTTTTTCAATCACGCAGTCTGCCGGGCATTATATCATATTTTTCGCCGAAGGTCAAATATAAATTTGCACAGGCTCATGAGTTCACGCATACATTGCAGCCAGACGCTTGTCAACTTCGCGCAGGAACTGTTCGGTGCTCACCTTGGTCTTGTTTTCCAGAGTGGAGAGGAGATACAAATCGCCTGTCATAACGCCTTCCTCAATGGTCTGGATGGTGGCCTTTTCCAGATTGTCGGCATACCGGCAAAGATCGGGAATGCCGTCCAGCTCACCGCGCTTTCTGAGCGCTCCGCTCCACGCAAAGAGCGTCGCAACCGAGTTGGTCGATGTCTCTTCTCCCTTGAGATGCTTGTAATAATGGCGCTGCACAGTGCCGTGAGCAGCTTCATACTCATACACACCGTCGGGTGAAACAAGCACGCTGGTCATCATCGCAAGCGAACCGAACGCGGTGGCAATCATATCGCTCATTACGTCGCCGTCGTAATTTTTACACGCCCAGATATAGCCGCCTTCACTGCGGATGACTCTCGCAACCGCATCGTCAATCAGCGTGTAGAAATATTCAATGCCTGCCGCCTCGAACTTCGCCTTGTATTCATTGTCAAAAATCTCCTGGAAAATATCCTTGAAGCGGTGATCATACTTCTTGCTGATGGTATCCTTGGTGGCAAACCAGATGTCCTGCTTTTGGTCAAGCGCGTAATTGAAACAGGCGCGCGCAAATGAACTGATGCTGCTGTCGAGATTGTGTATGCCCTGAATGATTCCGTCGGAGCCGCTGAAGTTGTGAATCAGGCTTCTCTCCTCTGTACCGTCGGGATTGGTGACACAAAGCTCGGCTTTTGCGCCCTGCCTGACAACCATCTCGGTATTCTTATATACGTCGCCGTAAGCGTGACGGGCAATGCAGATCGGCTTCTTCCATGTGGGAATATACGGTGTGATGCCCTTGACCAGTATCGGGGCGCGGAACACGGTGCCATCCAGAATGGCGCGGATGGTGCCGTTGGGAGACTTCCACATTTCCTTAAGGCTGTATTCGGTCATTCTCGCCGCGTTGGGTGTAATGGTCGCGCACTTGACCGCAACGCCGTATTTCTTGGTAGCCTCGGCACTGTCGAATGTCACCTTGTCGTTTGTCTCGTTGCGGTTAACAAGTCCGAGATCGTAATACTCGGTTTTGAGATCGACATACGGATGGATGAGAATATCCTTGATCATCTTCCAGATAATACGGGTCATTTCGTCGCCGTCCATTTCGACCAGCGGAGTTGTCATCTTGATTTTTTCCATTTGAATTCAATCCTTTACTGTAATGCTGTGTATATTCCATCATCCCTTGCGGACGTCCATAGGCTTGTACGGCCTGTGATGTCCGACATATTTGTAGGCGGGACGGATAATCTTGCCCTTGTTGATGACTTCCTCAAGCCGGTGCGCGCTCCAGCCGGAGATTCTGGATATGGCGAATATCGGGGTGAAAAGCGCTTCGGGGATGCCCAGAATGTCATACACCAGTCCGCTGTAGAAGTCGACGTTGGCGCAGATCGGCTTGAAAAGGTGCCGGCGCTCCGCGATGGTCGCCTTGGCAATACGCTCGACACGGTCATAGAATTCATATTCCTTCTCGCGTCCCATGGCGGCGGCAAGCTTTTCGGCATAGCTTTTGAGAATGACCTCTCTCGGGTCGGAATAAGTGTAAACCGCGTGTCCTATGCCGTAAATGAGTCCATTGTTGTCAAACGCCTGCTTGTCGAGTATCCTGATAAGATACTCGCGTATTTCTTCCTCGTCCTCCCAGTTTTTGACGTTTGCCATGATATCTTCCATCATGTGTTTTACCTTCAGATTGGCGCCGCCGTGGCGGAACCCCTTGAGCGAAGCGATGGAAGCCGAAAGGGCAGAATAGGTATCTGTACCCGACGATGTGACCACATGGGCGGTAAAGGTGGAATTGTTGCCGCCGCCATGCTCGGCATGAAGCACCAGCGCCACATCAAGCACCTTTGCCTCCAGTTCGGTGAACTGTCCGTCCGGACGCAGCATATAGAGCAGATTTTCGGCGGTGGAATACTCGGGCTTTGGGTTCTTGATGACAAGATTCTTGTCCAGCCTGATGTGCTGATAGGCGTGGTAAAGATAGGTCGCCATGGTCGTCATTTTGGCAATGATCTGAAGCGACTGTCTCAGAATATTGGCTGCCGAGATATCCTCCGGCAAATCATCATAAGAATAGAGGGTGAGCAACCCCCGCTGCAAACCGTTCATAATATTTTCACTGGGCATATTCATGATGACGTCGCGGGTAAATTCATTGGAAAGCGGACAGAAGCTTGCCATTACCTCTTTGAATCGCTCAAACTGATCATGGCTTGGCAAATCTCCGAAAAGGAGCAGATAGGTTGTCTCTTCAAACGCAAATCTCTTATCCTTCATTCCCTCAATAAGGTCGCAGACATTATAGCCCTGATAATAAAGCGAGCCTTCATCAGGCAGCTTCTTGCCGTCGACCGTCTTGGTGGCAACAACGTCGGATATTTCGGTCAGGCCGGTCAGCACGCCTTTGCCGTTGGAATCGCGCAGACCGCGCATGACACCGAATTCCTCATAGAGATTTACGTCTATCATGCCTGAAAGCATTGCGTTGTTGTAAAGCTCGTCAAAAAGAACCGTTTCGCTTTTTTCAAAATGGACGACTTCAAACTGACTCATAATAATCATCTCCCCGGTTGGTAGGATCATGTGCGAAGTGCATGATTGATGAAAAAAGAGCAAAGACGGGGCATACTTCATGTAAGAGCCTGCCAACGGATCTCCACATGTGCGTACTGCGCCGTCAGATTTTTTGCCAGATGAAGCCAAAACCGCAGGCAATACTTTGTGTATTAACGAGGATTTTGGCAAAATATGGCGAAAAATATGCAAGCAGGACGTGCGTGGAGAGATTCGTCGGCAGGCTCAAAGTAAATGTCCGCACCTTTGCTCCAATACTCCGCATTAATTATTGAATATAATAACCTAAAAATCCCATTTTGTCAAGCAGGAATAGCTTCATCTTATTGAAAAGATTTTGTCTAATATGTTGAATCCGATTTTGGCTACAGGCTGCAAATGATATTTTCCAACAGCTTTCTCCTGCCCCCGCCAACCTGTCTGCGGGGTGTGCAGTTGACCAATATGCTGTCCTCCCCTATAATCTCGATATCGCACCAGTCAATAATGCAGTCGTCATCCCTGCCCAGCAGTCCGAAAAATCTCGGTCTGCCGTATATCACAATGGCCACAAGCCGCGCATCACATGTATCAACTTCTACATCACTCACATATCCCAGCCTTGCACCGTTCTTTATGTTGATAACCTCTTTGTTTCTCAGATCTACAATACGGCAATTCATAGTAATCAACCACCCTTTCTTTGATTATTATATTAGGGCAAACAAAAAAGATGATTGGCAGGATGCAATGTTATCTATATTTTAATATTTTTTTCATAAATAGTGTTGATATTTGCCTGCCTGATACTTTATAATGGTATATATATTTTATTTGACGGAGATGGTTTTTTTGTTTGAACCCGTAATGATAAACTACAAAGAAGATATTCTCGGAAACCTTAAAAAACTTGTCGCGATTGAATCGGTTGCCGTTCCGGACTGCGACATTGACGGTTATCCTTTCGGACACAAATCTGCTCAGACGCTGCAATTTATGACAGAGCTTGCGGACAGTCTTGGCCTTGACACCGAGAACTGCGACAATTTCGCCTGTCACGCGCAGCTCGGCGAAGGCGGCGACGAGGATTACGCCGCCGTTCTCTGCCATGTCGACGTGGTACCGACCGGTGACGGCTGGCATACCGACCCGTTGGTGCTGACCGAAAAAGACGGTTATCTCTACGGCAGAGGAGTGGCAGACGACAAGGGCGCCGCATTAGTCTCTCTCTATTGCCTTAAGGCCATGAAGGACAACGGCGTTCAGATGAAACGCCCCGTCAGATGTATCTTCGGCGGCGGTGAGGAAATCGGCATGGACGACATGGAGCATTATTTTTCCAGGCACGCCCTGCCAACCATCGGATTTACTCCCGACGCGGATTATCCCGCATGCAACTGTGAAAAGGGTATTCTTCACATTAAGTTCACAGGCAGAACCGATCCGGCGATTCTTTCCATAAAGGGCGGTTCCGCCATCAATTGTGCCGCTGACAGTTGTACTGCCGTGTTCTCCTGCGATGAAGCTGCCGCCAATGCTATGGGGGCTCTTATCAATGCCGGCGACGCGGAATGTGCGATTTCACCTGTGGGAGGTTCACCCGCAGAAAGCAGATACGCCGTCACTGTAAAAGGCGTATCTGCTCATGCAATGTGTCCCGAAAACGGCGTAAACGCCGTTAATCATCTGCTGACTGCGGCAAAGGAAGCCGGGATGCTGACGGACGGCGGCGCGGAATTGTTCTTTGCGAAGAAAATCTGCTGCGACACAAACGGCAAGGAAATCGGCATTGCCTGCTCAGACGAGCTTTCCGGTCGGCTGACGCTCAACGTCGGGCTGATCGAATCAAAGGACGGGAAAACCACTGTCAGCATAGATATCCGATATCCGGCCACTCTTGACAGCGGCGGACTGATTTCAGCTATGACCCAAGCCGCTGAAGCTTCGGGTGTAACACTCGAAATATTAAACGACAACAAGCCGCTGTATGTTCCCAAGGAACACCCCCTGATCAAGGCTCTTGGAGAATGTTACACCGAAATCACCGGCCAACCGATGATTCCCGTTGCGATGGGCGGCGGTACCTACGCACGTACACTTCACGGCAGAGGTGTGGCATTCGGCCCGGTATTCTCCGACGCGAGGCCATGCAATCTGCACATGCCCGATGAGAATCTCTCGATAGATGAATTCATGCTCCACGCCGAAATCTGCTACAGAGCCATGTGCCGCATTGCGACGCTCGATTTGTGCGATGAATAAGCTTCAGCATTCACTGAACCGGCTTGGAATCACCCGCGGTGATATCCTCCTTGCCGCTTCTCTGTTGCTTTTCTCGGCCGCTTTGGGAATCATAATCGCTTTTACCCGGCCGGAGCCGGAATATGTCACGGTTACAGTTGACGGAACTGAAATCTGCCGCCTGCCGCTTGATGAAGACGGCACATACAGCATCGGCGAGGGCAACACAATTCAGATTTCCGACGGAAGCGTGAGAATGATTTACGCCGACTGTCCCGATAAGATATGTGTCAAAACTGGCTCTATATCTCACAGCGGACAGTCCATCGTCTGCGCTCCTCATAAAATCGTTGTGACGATTACCGGAGGGAACAGCAGCGTTTATGATACCCATACCAATTGAACAAAAGGAAGTATAATCAATGAACAATTATTCAAACGACGAAAGAACATTCAGCTATTTAGCCTATATAGGGCCTCTTTGTCTTATAGGTCTTTTCAGTGACCTGCGCAGCAACCCCACACTCCGCTTTCATCTGAATCAGGGGCTGGTACTTTTCCTGTGTGAAATGGTGGCACTGATCATTCACTCCATTATCAATACGCTGATCGGCGGAATCTTTCTGCTCAATATCATCCCTGCTTTTCTCTTTACGTTTATCGGACTGTGTTCTCTGGCTCTTTCACTGATAGGCATTTTTAACGTGGCTACCAACAAGCTGAATATACTGCCCTTTATAGGCAGCATCAATATTCTCAGATAACCGGAGTGATTGAATTGCCAGTAAAACCGGTCAGACTTTTGTCATTTGTTCTCGCATTCTTGCTGCTGGTGGGATGCTTGAACGGCTGCGGGGACAATGAGAAAAAGAAATTTGTGATGCGAACGTTCAGCACTCTCGGCTCGGAGCAGGACGCAAAGTCTTACGCTTCCATTATTTCCCAGTACACCAAGGATCACAAGAACGTTGTCATCAACGATACCTCCACCACTCAATCGGGCAGCTACAAAATGGAGCTTTCCATATCATCGACCTACCGCGGCGCCGGCTCGCCCGATGTGATATACTATTCGGCCATATCAGACATGAGTCAGCTTTCCGACTTCTTTATGACGGTGGACGAAATCCGAAAAGATTATCCGCAATTTGCTGCTAATGTTTCGGAGGCTGCCATCAACTGTGCCGCTGCAAGCGACGGGAGAAGATATTGCATCCCCGTTCGCGGGCAATGGCGCGGAATTGTTGTCAACGCGGCCATGTTCCGCAGAAGCTCACTGAGGATTCCCGAAACATGGGACGACATTGTACGGGCGGCGCATCATTACGAAAAAAGCAAGGTTTCGCTGTTTGCCAATACGCTCGAGGAAAGCGGCGCTCTGATAGAGTACATGGTCCGCAGCCTGGGGGGGGCAGAATCCCTCCATTCCGGTATGCAGGGTTCTCCTGACGAAAACTGGAACACCGTGCTTGACGCCATCGAAATGCTCGACGAACTAAACGCGTTTCCTGACATGTCAAAAAGTTCGTTCGACAGCCTTGTGTCGCCTTCCGACCTCAAGCACACGACCTCCAAAAACGCCCCTTCTCCCGTAGAGCTTTATAACAGCGGGCAAGCCGTGATATTGCTGATGGACAATACAATGTGCGGACAGATCAATACAGATATTGACAGTCAGTATATAGCCCTTCCCCAGATCGGCACTATCACACAGGCAGAATCCACGACCGCTTCCAATACCTATCCCACTCACGCAATGTCCGGCCCTGTGTACCCCGAAATCACAGCCAACACCCTTCCCCCTCAGGAGCCGGAAACCACCGTCCGCCACTCTCCCGATCCCACAGACGCCGCCGATCATACTGTTTCCGGCTCCGACGAAAAGGCGGATAGCAAGGAGAACGGACTATACGTTAATTTTGCTGAGGGGTTCTACATTACCAAAAAGGCATATTACGACAAGGTCAAGCGGGAAGATGTGCTTGACTTTGTAGAATACTTTCTCAAAGAGGAAAACGCGGCCATGCTGTGTTCCGACTATCAGGCGCCTTCCCTCCATTCGATGAAAAAAAAGACCCAGGACAAGCTTACCAATAAATCCAACATCTACAACGGCGTCATTAAATCGGTTCAGAATGCCGACAGCTTCATTCTCACAACCCAAACGCAGGAGAATAACTTTTTCTGGAATCACTGCTCGCTGGCTGTGGCATGCATGTCAAAGGGCATCCTGACCAAAAAAGAGGCTTTGAGCATGATCGCCAATACGCAGATGACTGTAAAAGATATTTACAATGATCGCAAAGTACAATAGAAAGGATATTTATTGATGTACAAAAACAAGAAAAACAACATTTTTAAAATCCTTCTTCCGACTGTAATTGCCGCGTGTATCGCCTTAATGATACTGTCCGCACTGGCTGCCTCCCAATTGTACAAGCCGAACAAGGATGCTTTTACATCTGAACTCGGCAGAAATCTCGCGTTGCTTTGCAAAAGCTCGGACTTGAATCTGAGTGAAACGCAGCTTACCATGATTGAGAACATGGAGGTAAGAAGTATCAGTTACAACACGGATTCTGACGGAAATAAAATGTTTTTTGCCAAAATCCGGATTCACACTCCGATGTCACTGAATCAGACCTATACCGAGAAGCCTGATCAGTATATCAAAAGCACCATTGAAAAAATACCGGACGGGGATTTGGCGGAGGAATGTGAGATCATAGGACTTTGCAGTGACAACACACCTATTGTGGACATGGAGACCGTTACAAGTCTTGCCGAAACAGCGGAAAAGGCATGGCAAAATGAAAATCTCAGCTCCGACAAAAATTTTGAATACGCTGTCACCGATATGCTTTTTCCGGAACCGTTTGCCGACAGGGTATTCTCCGAGGGAAAAACTTATTTGCCCAAATATGACATGTGGCTGACAGAGTCTTCCGCGCAGTTTGCTTCGGAGGGTATGACCGTCAGCACAGACAACGGATTATCGGGTGACGCAAACGATATACGCGCGGCAATGGAAAGCATTGTTACTCCCTACCTTTGCTCAATAAGAAACATTTCGTTCCAGCGAAGTGCCCAAAAAAATGGATGGCTGACTCTTACGTTTGATTCATTGGACGTAATCGGAACCCTTTCCACAGCCTCCAAGCCTTCTATCTCGGCCATTAACAAGCTTGCCGGCGTTTATTCCAACGAAAGGGTACTCCAAATGAGTATCGACATAGATGTTTCGGAGCTTGCCTCGGACACAGGCAAGTGGAAGCTGACTTTTTTCGATCTGATACGGGCAATGACCAAATACGGTTCTTCGTTGAATAAATCCTCGGTCAAGGTCAAAATTCCCGATGCATCTCAGGTGATTGCGGGAAAACCGGACGGTATCTGGCCCGTGGAATTCAAGCGTAAAAAAGGCGACGGATATGTTCTGATAGACGTCATAAAAACAGATGATGCCGGCTCTGAGACATCTGTTTTAAAGCTGTTTCTTACCGACGGAGGCAGCTACACCGTGTGTCTGAGCAAAGGCAAGTACAGACTTAACATGGCTGTAGGCAGCACATATTACGGCAGCACCGACTACTTCGGCCCAAACGGGATTTACATTTGCGATACGCAGAACATATATGAAATTCCGTCAATGAATATCAAATCCATCACCGTCGCCAAACACCCTGCCGAAAGCCTCAGTATTACAGATTTTCTGGTTCGTCAGAGCACCGATCCTGCATTGATAGATAAATCACAATTTTGATGCTGAACAGGCTCTTAGGAGTTAATCTGAAATGAAACAAAAAAACAAGGCTATCGCCTACATTATTTTATCGGCTTTTTTCTTTGCT
>ONYN01000098.1 GCA_900322085.1 uncultured Eubacteriales bacterium
CCGCTGCGGAAGGCAGCGCCGATTGATTTCAATGCAAAATAACAAACCGTCCCGGTTCGGCTAGATGTCGGTTCAGCGGACGGTTTTTTATCACAATACAGCAATAAAATAAATTGCGAATGTTACACTGTAGCAAGTATGAAAACAAGGCGGAGAAATATGCGAAATCTTATGGTTAAACTCAGATATGACGGCAGGGATTTCTGCGGCTGGCAGGTGCAGAATGATCTGCGGACGGTGCAGTCGGTATTCCAGACCGCGCTGAGAGGGATTCTCAAGGAAAACGTGCCGGTCATCGGATGCAGCCGCACCGACAGCGGCGTTCACGCGAGCGAATTCTGCGTGAGTTTCCGCACGGAATGTGCCATTCCCTGCGACCGTGTGGCTCCCGCGCTGAATGTGAAACTGCCGCATGACATAGCGGCGTTGGATTGTATGGAGGTGCCTCCGGACTTCCACGCCAGATATGACTGCCGGGGCAAGCAGTATCGCTATCTGATACTCAATGCTCCGCTCCGCGACCCGTTCTGGCACTCAAGAGCGTTATGGTACAAATATCCGCTTGACCCGGAGTTTATGAACCGTCAGGCGATGGATTACATGGGAACCCACGATTTTTCGGCCTTCTGCGCGGCAAACAGCGATGTGCGCGACAAGGTGAGAACCGTCACCCAATGCGGCGTCAGAAGGCTTCCGGACGATGATCGCATGATTGAATTTACCGTGACAGCCGACGGATTTCTCTACAATATGGTGCGCATTATGGTGGGAACGCTGCTTCAGATGTCAGCCGGAAGGCTTGCGCCGGATACGATACCGTCCATTATCGCGTCAAAGGATCGCAGTCTGGCCGGATTTACGGCCGACGCCTGCGGATTATATCTCAATAAGGTATTGTATTAATGGGAAATATGTGGTATAATATCTTCTAAATCACGTAGCTTAGTTAATACTAAGTTTATGTGCCTGCAATAAAATTATAGAAAGGGATGGGGGACATTTGGCTGACAATCTGAAAAACAAAATAAGCGCAAAGGCCCGCAGTATGAAAAAAAAGGCGCAAAGCCGGGGACTTTTCCGCCGGTTTCCAGGCAACGACACTGCCAAGCTTGTCATCAAGGCGGCCATTTGCGCGGCGGCGGCCGTTGCTCTGGCTGCGCTTGCGGTGACCGGCGCAGATCTCAGGCCTTCAGCAGTGGTGCAGGGAATCAGGGACAAACAGGCATTCATTCATGCGTATGGATCGGGGTATCCCGTCGATGTTTCGGGTTCACGCGCCATCAAAACGGCGTGTGTGACCGGAGGAACGGCTGTGATGACCGACACGTCATTTGAGATATTCGACGGTAAGGGCAGACAGGTGTTTTCCGAGGCGCATTATCTCGCTTCTCCTGTCATGGAAAACGATGGAAAGTATTCGCTGCTGTTTGAACGTATGGGAAAAGACTTTACTGTGATGTCTCTCTCGGGCATCGCTGTAAAGGGCAAGACTGATGATTCGATCATATGCGGCGATATCTCGCGATCGGGCAGATTTGTGTTTGCTACTACCAGCGAGACTACCAACGCGCGGGTCTGTGTGTTTTCCCGGGACGGCAGAGCCATACACAAGTGGAAATCCGTTGACTACAAGATATCCGACATATGCATCAGTCCCTCCGGAAAGTATATCGCCATCAGCGGCATTTCCTCAGATGACGGAGTTCTGACTTCAACGGTCATCATTCAGCAGGTGGGCGTAAAAGAAAACATCCGGCAATATACCTTTGACGATACCCTGGTATTGGATATCGAATTCGATGGCAATTCACGTGTGGCCGCCGTGGGCGATGATCTGGCTGCATTCGTGGACGTGAAGAAGGAACAACGCTCTGTTTATCCGTTTAATGACCGGACGCTCCATTCGTATGATTTCAGCCAGGCGGGGGATCTGGCGCTTGTGTTCTCGGGCAATTCTGACGGACGCAACGCTTCTGTAGTGGTAATAGACGCAAGCTGCCGTGAGGCAGCCCGCATAGATACGTCCATGACCGCTCCGTATGTCGATCTGGAGAACGGACGCATCAATGTGCTGTATCAGTCGGTGGTCAGCAGCTATAATTACAAGGGAAAGCTGCTGGAAGAGACGGAGGTTTCCGCCGACTGCCGTGCCATACTTACTTCGCAGGGCAGGCTGCTGGCAAAGGGTATCATGTATATAGCGGAAGTCGAATGACGAATTTGTTAATTTTATTTGAACGAGGTTGTTATTGCCGGCTTTTTGTGCTATCATAACTTGAAAGCTTGTTTTATGCTTTTTATTTGGAAAGCCATGGAAGGGAGCAAAAATCATTGTTGGGAATTATACTTGACGCAGCTACAGTTGTTTTCTTTATATTTATGTTTAAAAAATGCGCGGTAAAAACACAGCTTAAAAATGCCGTTGAATCCGTGATATTCATATTGTCGGTCATCGTGTCGGTGCCAATCGGCGTTTTTCTGGGAGATTTCTGCTACTCAAGCTTCTTTCGCCCCGTTATCGTCGACCGTGTCGAATCCATCGTCACCACTTCCGGCGACGTCGACACCACCCTCAATCCGGTGGAGAGAATCATGTCCGGTATGCCGACAATGGTGAATAACGGCGCGCGTATTTATCACACGACCAGCGGAGAAAGCCTCAGCCAGCTCAACAAGCTGCTTGCGGGCGATCTTTCCACCGCCACGGGTGACATAGTGGATATTCTGGCAAGACCCGTCATAGACGGCGTGGTCAGGGCGCTGTTTTTTGCCGTTGCCTTTGCGGGCTGCTACCGTCTGCTCAGGGCGTTCTATCCCACGATAGAGGCGTATTTTTACAATCCCGACCGCGCCTCAATCTCTCCCACCAACGGCATGGTGCTTGGCGCCGGGAGAATTGTAGTGATTTATCTGATAACGCTTTCGATGGTTCAGCTGGTCGGACCGGTATTGCCGGACTTCATACTTTTCCGTCCTGAAATGTATTCCTATTCATTTATTTTTAAGCTGTTCAGCGAGAATAACCTGATCATGCTGTTTTTGGGGGAAGGAATCCTATAGTCAATGACGGTCTGCCGGTGAATAGAGGAACTGTTCCAAAGTATATCAAAATGGGGGGGTAAGTAAATCTATGAATATGAATATTCCCAATACACTTACTGCGTTGCGTATCGTTCTCATACCGTTTTTCTGTGTTCTGTTTATCATGGGGCCGCAGTATTATCCGTATGCGGGAATTGTGCTGGTGCTTTCCGGGCTTTCTGATATGATGGACGGATTCCTTGCCCGCAAGCTGCATCAGGAAACAGAACTTGGCAAAATACTTGACCCGATTGCGGACAAACTGACGCTCGGCGCAGTTGTTATCAGCATGTGGTATGTGTATCACAGGAATTATCCGTGGATCACGCTTGCTCTGGCGATTATGTTCATCAAAGAACTGCTCATGGCGATCGGCGGACTTGTCATCGTGCAGAAGGGCAAGAAGCTGGTCAAGGCAAAATGGTGGGGTAAGGTGGCCACTGTGGCCTTTTACGCCAGTATGATCACCATTGTGGCGCTGAATATCTTTGCCAAAAATCTGCGGCTCGATCTGATCGTTCCGATCATCGCGCTTTTTGCGGCGGCAGTGATGATAATCGCTCTTGTGATGTATTTCTTTATGGGACTCAGAATACTCAAAGGAGAGCATGTTTCCGGCACAATAGATTTTGAGAAGGAGAAACTTAAAAAGTCCAGAACCGATATTGCCGGTTAAGTAATATCAATGAAAAATAACAAGCTCTGCTCCGACTGAGCAGAGCAGTTTTTTAACCGCCGTCAGTTCGGCGGCGAGTGGATGAAAGGAAGTGCGAGGATATATGCCTCTTTGCTCAGTTTGCAAAAAAAGACAGGCGGTGGTCTTTGCCACCGATTCGGCACACCCTGACCGGACGGCGGGTTATTGCTTTACCTGCGCCCGTAAGATAGGGCTGCCCAATCTCGAAACCATGATAAAGCAATTCGGCCTCAACGCCGATATGATAGAGGACATGGAGGATCAGATGGCCCAGGCTGCAGAGAACGGTGAACTGCCGTTTTCCGCCATGTTTGACGAAGTGATGCCGGGCCTTGACGATGGCGGCGATGATGAATATGACGATGACGACGATGACGACGAGGACGGCAGTGACGCCGATGAAACCGATGAATCCGATGAGGAGGAAAATGACGGAGAACAGATGGCGCTGACCGAGAGCGGCGACAGCCCGGAGAAGTCCGATGAAGCGGAGAACGATGATGCCGAAGGCGGCGAAGAGGAAGGCCGCGGCGGGCTTTTCAACCCGTTTGGCAATCTGTTCGGCAGCAGCTTTGAAATGGGAGGCGCGCAGTTCGCCGACGGCAAGCAGAAAAAACGCAGACGCCAGAGGCATGAAAACAAGAGACGCTTCCTCGGGGATTATTGCGAGGATCTGACCAAAAAGGCCCGTGAAGGCCGCATCGACGCCATTATCGGGCGCGATAGGGAGATAAACCGCGTCATTCAGATACTCTGCCGCAAGAGCAAGAACAATCCGTGCCTGATAGGCGAACCGGGCGTCGGCAAGACCGCCATTGCGGAGGGACTTGCGCTCAGAATCGCCGCGGGCAACGTTCCGCTCAGGCTTGCAGGCAAGGAAATTCACCGTCTCGACCTGACGGCGCTGGTTGCGGGAACGCAGTTCAGAGGGCAGTTTGAGAGCCGCATGAAGGGGCTGATCGACGACATCAAGAACGCCGGAAATGTGATACTCTTCATCGACGAGGTACACAGCATTGTCGGCGCGGGTGACGCCGAAGGCTCGATGAATGCCGCCAACATACTCAAACCGGCGCTTTCCAGAGGGGAACTTCAGGTGATCGGCGCCACAACCTTCAACGAGTACCGCAAGCACATTGAGAAGGATTCCGCCCTTGAGCGCCGGTTCCAGCCTGTCAGCGTAAACGAGCCTAATGTGGACGACACAGTGGAAATCCTGATGGGCATCAAGGGCTATTATGAGATACATCACCGTGTTAAGATAAGCGACTGGATTGTCCGCCGTGCCGTGACGCTTTCTGAACGGTACATCAACGACCGTTTTCTGCCCGACAAGGCGATAGATCTGCTGGACGAGGCCTCCGCCTGCGCTTCGCTGGGCAACAAGGCAATGGCGGAATTCGACGAGCTTAACATCAAGCTGCGCAAGGTGCTGGAGGAAAGCGACAAGCTTCAGGCCAATACCGAGGACACATCGGAAAAGCATTACGAGCGCATAGCCGAGCTTCACACCGAGGAGCTTCAGATAAAAAAGCGCCTTTCCGAAATCGAACCGGAGGCCATGGGAGGACAGGTCACGGAATCTGATCTGGCAAAGGTGATCGAGCTGTGGACGGGAATTCAGGCCTCCCGCGTGGAAGAGAACGAATTCAAGAAGCTCACCACTCTGGAGGAAAAGCTCAACGAAAAGGTCATCGGTCAGGAGGAAGCGACAAAGCTGGTGGCCGCCGCGATCCGCCGCAACCGTGCCCAGATATCCCCCCGCCGCCGTCCCGCGTCCTTCATTTTTGTCGGTCCCACAGGCGTGGGCAAGACCGAGCTGGTCAAGGTGCTGGCAAACGAGCTGTTCGATTCGCCCGAAACGCTGATCAGACTGGACATGAGCGAATTTATGGAGAAACACTCGGTCAGCAAGATTATCGGATCGCCTCCCGGATATGTCGGATATGACGAGGCGGGACAGCTCACCGAAAAAGTCCGCCGTAAGCCCTATTCCGTGCTGCTCTTTGACGAAATAGAGAAGGCGCACCCCGATGTGATGAACATTCTGCTCCAGATTCTCGACGAGGGCAGAATCAACGATTCGCAGGGACGTTCGGTGGTCTTTGAGAACACCGTGATCATAATGACATCCAACGCCGGAAGCAACCGCCTTGGCGGTTCGCTTGGCTTCAACAAGACTTCTGACGACATTTCCCGCGAGAAGGCGATGTCGGGCCTTAAGGAATTCCTGCGCCCCGAATTCCTCGCCCGTGTGGACGAAATCGTTGTATTCCGTCAGCTTGACGAGAACGATTACCGCAAAATCTCCCGCCTGCTGATAGACGAATACGTCAAGTCCATGGCGGAACGCAATGTCAAGCTCATCGTTGAGGACAGCGCCGTGGAGCTTCTGGCAGCCAATGCCATCGGCGGCGAGGCGTCGGCACGCGATCTGCGCAATCTTATCCGCCGTGAGGTGGAGGATCAACTGGCCAATCTGGTGATCGAGACGTCGGGAGAACTTCCCGGTGAAATCATCATCACCACGGAGGAATCGGAGGGCGCCAGAAGAGTGGTTGTCAAGCCAAACCTGCCGGCGATTTCAGAATAGCGTTACATTATACATCAGCAAAAGGATTGACTGACGACCCGTGAGCCGTGCGGTCAATCCTTTTTTGGAGGAATCGAAATGCCTAGATTCTTTATGGAGAACACGGTAAGAGAACCGGGAGAAAGCCTGTGCATCACCGGACAGGACGCGTCGCATATCTCAAAATCGCTGCGAATGAAGGCGGGGGAGAGCGTCACCGTCTGCGGCGGACTGGGATATGACATGCTGTGTGAGATAACCGATATTTCCGACGGCGCGGTGGAACTGAAGGTGATCGAAAAAACCGTGACCGACAGCGAGCCTTCAGTGAGAATTACGCTCTATCAGGGACTTCCCAAAGGCGATAAGCTGGAGCTGATCATAGAGAAAACCATCGAGCTGGGCGTCTGCGAGATCGTCCCGGTACTCATGCAGCGGTCGGTTTCACGTCCCGACCCAAAATCCGCGCGGAAGAAGCACGAGCATACCAGAAGCAGGCGCTTTCGGCCGCCAAGCAGTGCGGCAGGGGAATCGTTCCCGCCGTCCGGGAGATGATTTCCTTTCAGGACATGATGGGAGAATTGAACCGGCACGGGGCGGTGATATTCTTCTATGAATGCGGCGGTCAGCCTCTTTCGGAGGTGATGCGGCGCATACGTTCTGAAAAAACCGACGACATCGCCATAGTGGTCGGTCCCGAAGGGGGATTTGACATAGCCGAAGCCGAATCGCTGCGGGCTGCGGGAACATGCACCGCGACACTTGGCAAGCGGATTCTCCGCACCGAGACAGCCCCGATAGCGGCGATAGCGGCGATCATGTTCGCTACCGGCAATATGGACTGACCGCCTCGTGCAGCAGTCGGATTCCGTCAGGCATATCCTCGCCCGCTATGCCGGCGAAGCTGAGTCTGAGCAGCGCGCTGCCGGAAGGCGAATCCATCGGAATCACACGTACCCCTCGTTCCAGCGCCTTTGAAGCCAAAAACTGCGGACTTTCGGCACATCCGAGCGAAAGCTCGGCGCAGAGGGCGGTTTCGGCAAGTCGGATTCCGGCGGACGGGGCGAAGTATTCACCCAGCAGCGAAATCAGCCTTTCGCTTTTTTCGGAATAAATCTTTCGCAGCCTGCGCAGCCGTTTTTCTATGTGACCGTCACGTATATAAGCGGCAAGCGCAAGCTGCTCTATTTTTGACGAGGTCTGATTGTACGAAGTGCCCCGGCTTCGGTAAAGACCGGCAAGCCCGGGCGGCAGCGTCATATAGCTGATTCGCACCGACGGCATGAGCAGCTTGGAGAAGGAGCCTAGATAGATCACCCGTTCGCCGTTTCCCATGCCCTGCATGGCCGGGACGGGACGCGATTTGAAGCGCAGAGCGCCGTTGTAATCGTCCTCTATGATCATGCCGTCGGTTTTCTCAGCCCATTCCAGCAGCTCGGAGCGTCTGCTTACCGGCATGGGACGACCCATGCTCTCGGTGTTGGAGGGATTGAGATAAACCACGTTCACATCTGACGCGTAAAGCTGCTGCGGAGTTACGCCGTATTTGTCGTGTCCGAGGGGCGTGATGTCCAGTCGGAAGTCGCGGAATACCCTCTCGGCGTGCGGAAAGCAGGGGGATTCAATGCCCACTCTCTGCGCCCTGTCGCCCAGCAGTCCGCAGATCAGCGAAAGAAGCGGCTGCACGCCTGCTCCGATTACAATGCGGTCGGCGGTGGAATTCACCCCCCGCAGCAACATTCCGTAATGCGCCAGTTGGGTCCGAAGCTCCTGCTCCCCCTGGTGATGGCCATAGGATGAAACGGTCTCCTCGCTGCTGAGTGCCGCACGGACGTATTTGCGCCAGAGGTCGAGGTCGGAACCTCTGCTGTCGATATATCGGCTGCCAAAGTCGTATTTTACGCCGCCGGACGGTTCATTTTCGGAAAATTCCTTCACCGGACGGACATTGCTCCCGTGAAGCGCCGCCTCCACATAATACCCGCTCTGGGGACGGCTGATCAGGTAGCCTTCCACACAGAGCTGCTGATAAGCCTGTTCGACGGTGGTGCGGCTCACTCCGAGTTCCTCTGAAATACGCCGTATCGAAGGCATTTTTTCGCCCACGGCAAGTCCGCCGCCGCATATTCTGTCGCGTATGCTCTCGTAAAGCTGACGGTACATCGGCACCCCCGAACTTACGTCAAGGAATATCGGCTCGTATATCATAACAGAAAATCATCTCCTCAATCACACGAATTCAAACTGTCACATTAAAAATAGTGAAAATTGTGTATTTTCAAATGCACAGTTATGATGTAATATTATAACAGTTCAAGCTTGAATGTCAATATGTTTATTTTTAAAACCTACCTACAAACTATAATTTAATGTGCTGAAAAGGAGAATGATTTTTATGAGCAATCCCAATGACAAGAAGAATCCCGCGCTGCTGATCGCCAAGGTTGGTATCATGGCGGCTCTGAGCTATCTGGCGTTTACATTTCTGCAAATCAAAATATCGGTCGGAGGCGATTTTACTTCCTTCCACCTGGGCAATACTTTCTGCGTGCTTGCCGCGCTGCTTTTCGGAGGGCTTCCCGGAGGTCTTGCCGGCGCCATCGGCATGACGATAGGCGACCTTCTCGACCCGGTGTACATCACTTCGGCGCCCAAGACCTTCCTGCTCAAGCTTTTGATCGGCGTGATTACCGGACTGGTGGCTCACAGGATCGGCAGGATTTCGCTCCACACTTCGGAAGGTCCCAAGCCGGCAGGAAAGGTGCTGCTCTGGACCGCGCTGGCGTCCTCCGCCGGCATGTTATTCAACGTGATTGCCGAGCCGGTTGTGTCGTATTTCTACAAGCGTTACGTTCTCGGAGTTGACGCGGACGCGGCGGCGATACTGGCAAAATTCCAGAGCCTGACGACGTTTGTCAACGCGATACTGACGGTCGTCATTGCCGTGGCACTTTACGCCGCGTTAAGACCCGCTCTGATCAGGGCCGGGCTGTTCGATTACAACGTGGGAGCAAAGAAAGACAAGGCGGAATGAAGTTACAGAAAAAGGCTTGTGTGAGAAAATGAAAAGAATTGTCACTGTCCAGGATATTTCGTGCGTCGGGAGGTGTTCTCTCACCGTGGCGCTGCCGATCATTTCGGCAATGGGGGTGGAGGCCTCTGTGCTTCCCACGGCGCTGCTGTCGTCGCACACGCTTTTTCCCGATCCCGCCATATGTGACCTGACACAGCAGATACCCGCTATTACACGGCATTGGAAGAGCATTGGCGTCACATTTGACGGCATTTACACCGGATATCTCGGCTCAATGGAACAGTTGGACATCATTTCGGGATTCATCGACGAATTCCGGGGCGACGGCTTTGTGTTCATCGACCCGGTGATGGGAGATCACGGGCGGCTGTATGCGGGGTTCACGCCGGAATATGTCAGGCGCATGGCATGTTTCTGCAGCAAGGGCGACGTTATCGTGCCGAATATCACCGAAGCCTGCCTGATGCTGGAAATGGAGTACATAGGCGACAGCTACACCGAGTCCGATCTCAGGCAAATTCTGGCGGGGCTCACAAGGCTGGGGGCAGACAAAGCCGTGCTGACCGGAGTAAGCATGGAACCAGGCAGACTCGGTGCCGCCGGGTACGACGGCAAAAGCGGGGAATATTTCCTCTGCATGGGCGACAGGGTGGAGGGAACTTTTCACGGCACAGGAGATATATTTGCCTCGGTATGCGTCGGGGCGCTTGCCAAGGGGGATTGCCTGAGGCAGGCGGTGGAGACGGCGGTGGGATTCACCGCCGAGAGCATCAGGCGCACGGCGGGAGAGCAGCGTGACAGACGCTTCGGAGTGAATTTTGAGCAGGCGCTGCCTCTGCTGACCGACGGTGGGAATTCTTTGGAGTTTATGAAATAGCCACTTTCAAAAAAGTGCGAAGCACCGGAACTAGCGAGCGAATGCGAGCGTGGGAGTTCAGGGGGGCTGGCCCTCCTGGCCCGTCCAGGACGGAGCCTTGGCGGGGTAGTTTTTTCGCTTGAAAAGCGAAAAACAGGGGCAGAGCCCATCGCTGCAATGCGCCACGATAATGATATACCCGGGCGCAACAGATCACGTATCCAGTTCAAATTCGCCTTGAAC
>ONYN01000121.1 GCA_900322085.1 uncultured Eubacteriales bacterium
CCCCCTCAAAGAGGGAGCCGATGATTGCCTTCCTCTCTGAGGAAGGTGGCACGAAGTGCCGAAAGGAGCGCCCCCGGCGCATGTTTGAATTCTCAAAATCTTCTTAAGTTGATGACATTGCCTACCGGGGTACGTTGGCAGCGGAGCTGACAACGAGGGGCTGGCCCCTACGCTGCAATGCACTGCGATGAAAACAGGCCCGGGCGCAACATATAAAGCGCAAAACAAAGATTTCCCTTGCTGAAATCAGAGTAAAGAGCCGCGCTTTTAAATCCGCCAATCCCCCCTTTTTATCAGCGCTTTAGCTATTCTACAATCACCTAATAATGATAGATTAAGGAGAAATAGAAATGAGCATTATACTGAATGTCAAGGATCTTTGCAAAACATACGTGATCAACAAGCGCCAGAACAATGTCCTTCGCAATGTCAATTTCACCGTGGAGGAGGGCGAAATGGTCGCGGTCATGGGGCCGTCCGGTTCCGGCAAGTCCACGCTGCTCTACACCGTTTCCGGCATGGACGATATGACCGCCGGTCAGGTGGAATTCGGCGGCAGGGACATCTCCAAGCTCAAGCCGAAGGAGCTGGCCGCTGTCCGTCTGGACGAAATGGGATTCATCTTCCAGCAGATGTATATGCTGCGCAATCTGAATATTCTGGACAACATCATTCTTCCCGCCCGTCAGTCCAAAGCCAACACCCTTTCGGTCAGGGAAAAGACCGAGCGCGGCAAGGAACTCATGCGCAAGCTGGGCATCATCGACATTGCCGACAACGACATCAATGAAGTATCGGGCGGCCAGCTCCAGCGCGCCTGCATCTGCCGCAGCATGATCAACAGCCCCAAGATGATTTTTGCCGACGAGCCTACCGGCGCCCTCAACCGTCAGAGTTCCGATGAGGTTATGGAAGAATTGCGCCGGATCAACGGCGACGGCACCACTGTCATGCTTGTCACCCACGACGCGAAGGTCGCGGCGAAATGCACCCGCGTGATGTTTATTGTTGACGGGAACATCAAAGGGGAGTATAATTTAGGCAGGTATGAAACCGATACCGAACTTCGTCAGCGCGAACGCAGCCTGAACAACTGGCTCCTTGAACAAGGGTGGTGAGAGCGCTTCGCGCTTGGAATAGATGGCGGTGATGAGATGATTGACATTCTGGTGGTGGAGGACAATGAGGAGATGGGGCAACTGCTGTGCGATTTTCTGGGCAATGAGGGATATTCCGTTTCCCATTGCGCGGACGGTGAAGGCGCTCTGGCGCATTTCTCCCGCGAGGGAGCAAAGCTGGTGATTCTCGATATCAATCTGCCGGGGGCAGACGGCTTTGCGGTATGCTCGGCCATCCGCGAAAGCTCCGATACCCCGATTCTCATGGTGACCGCGAGAATTGCCAAGGATGACAAACTCAGCGGTCTGCTGCTCGGAGCGGACGATTACATCGAAAAGCCCTACGATATCGACATTCTGCTTGCCAAGATCAAGGGCATCTTCCACCGCCGCTACCGTTCCGATGTGCTGTCCGACGGATTTCTCAAAATCGACAGAAGCAGGCGCGTTGCTTACAAGGACGGCCACGCGCTGGAACTGCGGCAGAAGGAATTTGACCTGCTGCTTTTGCTTGTGGAAAACAGCGGGAAAACGCTCAGCAAGGATTACCTTTTCAACCGGATCTGGGGAATAGACAGCTTCTCCGAACAGCAAACCCTGACCGTCCACATCAAATGGCTGCGGCAGAAAATCGAACCCGACCCCAAAAACCCCAGACACATTCTGACAGTCTGGGGCGTGGGCTACCGCTACGAAAGGTGATGGTTTTTCATCCATGAAGTATTTTCATCGTCTGATGGCAGCGGTGACGCTGGCTGCCGCTGCCGTATTCATCCTATCCAACTGCATACTGCTAAACCTGCAAAAGGACGGCTCAAAAGGCCGTCCTTATCGCGTTGAAGCCGAACGCACAGCGGTTCTGCTGGAAGAATCCGGTTATGTTACGCCGACCGACTGGGATGAATTCCCTCATATCGTCGGCGTTACTCGGCTTACCCCGGAAAACGCCGATTCCTTCTACGACTGTGAAAACGATTATATCATCAAATCAGTCGGCGGAAGGCTTTACCGTGTGGAGTATATTCCTCAAAAAAGCGATGACGCGCCTTTCTGGGTGCTGAATATAAGTCTTGTCTGCGTTTTCGCGGGCGTTTTTGTACTGATGGCGGTCGTTTGGGTAAAAATCCTCAGTCCGTTTGAAAAACTGCGTGAAATGCCCTTCGAGCTGGCCAAGGGAAATCTGACCATGCCTCTTAAGGAAAACAAAAGCAAGTACTTCGGTCGATTTGTGTGGGGGCTGGATATGCTCAGGGATAGGCTGGAAGCGCAGAAAAAGACCATGCTTCACGCGCAGATGGAAAGACAGCGTATGATTCTTTCCATGTCGCATGATGTGAAAACGCCTCTCAGCGTGATCGAGCTGTACGCCAAGGCGCTGGAAAAGGGGCTTTATCCCCAAGAAGAAAAGCATACGCAAGTGTCGCGCTCCATTGTGCTCAAATGCGAGGAGATCAAGGACTATGTCAATGAGATTGTCAGCGCTTCATCGGAAGAATGCAGGGATTTTGAGGTGAAGGACAGCGAATTTTATCTTTCTTGTGTCATCGAACCCCTCGGCAAACTGTATGAGGATAAGCTAAAGCTTCTTCAAACCAATTTTATGATCGAAAAATACACCGACTGTCTGCTGAAAGGAGATGGCGACCGAGCGGCGGAGGTGCTGCAAAATCTGATGGAGAACGCCATAAAATACGGCGACAGCCAATCAATCGGGATAACCTTTGCCCAGGAAGAGGACTGCTGTCTGGTTTCGGTCGTGAATACGGGGTGTTCGATGAGTCAGAGCGAACTGCCCCATATATTCGAAAGCTTCTGGCGAGGCTCAAACGCCGGGCGCAAGGAGGGCAGCGGATTGGGGCTTTACATCTGCCGTGAGCTGATGCACAGCATGGACGGCGATATCTTTGCCGAAATCAGGGACGGACTTATGTCCGTGACGGCAGTATTCCGGAAGGTGTGATGTTACAGGTGAAAAATAATCTGCAAAAAAGCGCCGAATCTGTTCCGCATGGATTCGGCGCTTAGATGTATGATGGATTATTTCAATATTTGTCGGCGAAGATCATATAGATCGTGTTGGGTCCGCCGTGAGTGGCGGTGGTACAGTTGGTAACGCTTTCGATGATTTCCTCAAATTTTCCGTATTCCCTCAATCGGCGGTGCATGTTGTCTATCAGCTTTTTGTTGTCGCTGGTGTAGCCTATCACCACGCGTTTGTGATCGGCGTACTGCTGGGCAAGGCTGAGCACATAATCCATGTACTGATTCTGCACGCTCTCGACCGAACCGCGGAATTTCTTGGGGGCGGTGATAATGCCCTTTTCGTCGATGTGCATCATGGGATACAGCTTGAGGAGATTGGCGCCGAATGCCACCAGCATGGAGCAGCGTCCGCCCTTGGCGGCGTAATTCATTCCGCCCAGCAGAAAATTGGTGCGCACATGCGGTACCATTGCTGTGATTTCCTCACTGATATCCTTTGCGGACATGCCGCTGTCGCGCAGCTCCGCCGCACGGATGGCCATAAGTGCCTGTGCGCCTGTAAGAGTGTAGGTGTCCACTGAATAGACCGATGTGCCGTATTTTTCCTTTATCTCCTGGGCGGCAATCAGCGAATTAGCGTAGGACGAGCTGAATACGGAATTCATCGCTATATGAACCACATCACAGCCCTGCTGCGCAAATGGCTCGAAAAATTCAAAATAATCCATTGGCGTGCATGCCGCGGTTTTTGGCACCTGCTTATGCTCGTCAAAGAATAGGAAGAGATCGTTCGGCTGACACTCGTAAAAATCCTGATAGCTTTTGTCTCCGAGTGTGATGTGGAAAGGTATCATTGCGTCGATGTGGAATTTCTTGAGATTCTCCGGGCGCAGATCGCTTCCCGTGTCGGTGGTGATGATGACTTTGTGTGACATTTTTGAAACAACCTTCTTTTCGAGAAAAAATATTGATTTCCGTATATGTGTATCTTTTAAATTTCCGATTTGCACAATATTATTTTAGCAGATTGTTTCGATAACTGCAAGTGGTTGCAAAAACATTTGCTTTTTGAAAAAATATATTTGCTTCAAATATTGAACAAATTGAAAAAATATGCTAAAATATAGAAAGCAATCGGCTGGATGAAGGGAGAGACTTGACGTCATGTATGAAAAATCACGTCGAAGAGAATGGCTCGATCTCCTGCTGATGCATATGGCACTGCTGATTGCCGCCGTTGGTTACATGGCGGTAATGGTGAAACTGCGCATATTCTGTCCGATACGGCATTTCACAGGCATTCCCTGTCCGGGATGTGGAATGTCCCGCGCATTGGGTTGTCTGCTGCGGCTGGATATACAGGGCTCGTTAAGGAGCAATCCGGCGCTTCTGCCATGCATGGCGTCATTGTTCGTACTCATCAATCGCGACACCTGCCTTCTGGAACGTGTCAGTTTGAGAGTGAAGGATATGCTGATAGCGGCGGGCTTGGGTTTCACTGTTGCCGTTTACGCGGTGAGAATGATTTTTTTTGAGATTCCGTAATCAAATAGAATGGGAAGGAACAGAGTATTTTATTAAAGGTATCGAAGGGAGAACTTGTAAAATGTCAAACAATTTTAATGTGAGAAATTCATTTGAGTCTGATGAGGAACGTCTTGAAAAGGAACAGCTTCGCAGACAGAAAACCGCGCTTACCGACAGATTCCTTGTACTCAATCAGAACGACCTGCCGGACGATAAAATTCCCATGCTGCGTGAGAATATGCTGCACTGTTCCATGCGCAAGCTCAATGATATTCAGAGCCTTACCTGCCGCAGAGTAGGCAATATGCAGTTTATCTCATTCATACTGGGCTGGTCGGGAATAGACCGAATGTTGCTGGGGGAATTCGGAATAGGTCTGCTCAAGCTCTGTACGCTCGGCTGTTTCGGTTTGCTGATGATCTATGACTGGCTTGCTATGCCGTATAAAACCCGCTA
>ONYN01000112.1 GCA_900322085.1 uncultured Eubacteriales bacterium
ATAAGTCAATAAGTCAATAAGTCAATAAGTCAATAAATCAATCAATCCAATAGGGGCTGTCGCACAAGGAAAATAAAACTTCCTGTGTGACAGCCCCTATTCGTTGATATAGCGTGAATAAACGCATCATAAAGATAAGGCCAATAGCGGAAACATGATTTTTCATACTAAGAGCCTGCTGACATGATTCCTCACTAAGCGTATCTTCTGCAGAAAAGTGGTAACAAACCATGCCTGACACACAGGCAAAAAGCAAAAATCCCATCGGCTTATGCCGACAGGATTTTCGCATTGTGAAAGAACGCACAAACGTGCCGCAGGGATGGGTACGTCGTCAATCGGGGGACAGGGCGGATTTGAATGGGATAGTGGTCTGTTGCGCCCGACATTGGTTTGCGTCGAGGTGCGTTGCAGCGATGGGCGCTGCTTTGGGAAAAAGACCTGCCAGGGAGCCTTGCCCACCTAGACTCCCATTGTTGGGCGCTGCGCTATGTTTTTTCCGTCCGCCCTTAAAGACTGGAATAGTATGCTTCGAGTTTCGGGCGAACTTTTTCAAAGTGTTCAAACAGGTAGCTGTCAAACTGAGTGCCTTTGCCTTTCAGCATGATATTGTAAACTTCCTCGCCTGACATTTGTTCCTTATACACCCGTTTGGAGGCAAGCGCGTCATACACATCGGCAATCGCAAGGATACGGGCTTCAAGAGGTATCTCATCACCTTTTATTTTTTGCGGGTATCCGGTGCCGTCAACCCGTTCGTGGTGGTAGAGCGCCATGTTGATCGCAATCTGTCTGTGGAAATGATAATGGACAGTGCCAAAACGCTGAAAACGCGTTTTTTGGAGAATTTGAATTCAGTGGACGAATGGGTTACGCTTTCAAATCCTATAAACGCCCAAGGAGAAATCGACGCTATTCGGGCGATTTGTGCAAGCGGCAGGCCGTCGGGGGCAAAGCCGGGCTCAAATCCCGCGGAACCGGACAGGAAACGGACGATGCCGACGACAAAACAAACGGTGATACCGATCACAAAGATGGCGACAAGCCCTATCATGGCTCTTGCGGTCGCTTTTTTGCTGATGATCATGAGCAATACGGTAAGTCCGATCACAGCGGCGGTCAGCAGTACCTCGCCGAGATAGATTTCGTAGCCGAAAATGGTATATAAATAATTGACACGAAATACGTCTCCGAATATGTATCGGGCAAACAGAGGAACCGCCGTTGCGTTTGCCCAGAAAATAGAAGAATAAAGCAGAAAAACATACCAGGAAATGAGAAAAGCAGGGTCGTATCCGAATACATTTTTCGTAAAAAAATACACGCCGGTTCCTTCGGGATAACGGTTGGCCAGATAGTGATAGTTCCAGCAAACCAGCAGCATAATAGCAGCGCCAATGATAAGCCCCAACACACTGCCCCACGGACCGGCTTGTTTAAGATAGGTGTTGCTTGTGACGATCAATGAGCCCCAGCCGACGCTTGTACCGACAGCGAATGCCAAAACTGCCAGCGGGGACATAAACGATTGCATTTGTTGAACATCAGAATTCGATTTCATCTGTTTTCTCTCCCATTGCATGATGATTTTTGGGCTGAAATACTTTAACAGTAAAAATACTCCATAAAATCCATTCTACAAAAAAAAAAACACAAAAAAAGTAAATTTTTTGTGATTGCTTTGAAAAGGAATTTTGAACAATTCCGGATTAAAGAAAAGCGCGCAGCGCCCATCGTTGCAACGCACCCCGACGTAAAACCATGTCGGGCGCAACAGACCCCGTATCCCATCCAAATTGAATTCCGTGAAAAGCGACGGACAAGACTTGCATTTGATCTATGGGTGTGGTATAATTTTCTCAACAAGAGAGAATGACAGAGGTGAGCGAAATGGTCATACTGAAATGTCAGAATTGCGGCGCCAATCTCCATTGGGACGGCAAAGACAATGTGATCAGATGTAAGTACTGCGAGGCGGAATACATGATCCATCCGCAGTCGGAGATATTTCGCAGAGGGCGGGAGCAGGATGCCTACACGGGGCGCGGCGAAGTACAGGGGATTCCGATCGTTCCGGGGAACGATTGCAGCGGTCTATGCCCGGTGGAGAGTTTTGCGCCGAAGGGATGGCATATCTGTTCGAGGCAGGCGTCAGACGAGTTTTACGGCGATCACGCTTCCAATCCCTTTGTGGCCGAGGCGGAATATGTTTCACCGGATGGGTCCGCCCGGATTCTTTTCCGCGGTTCCAATGTCTATACCGACCGCAAACTCTCCCGCGTGCCACTGATCAAGCAGATCGACGTGCTTGGCTCGTATATGCGCGTTGCTTCGCCCTTTACCGCGGAGCAGTACTGCGATTATCTTTTGCAGCGCGATATACAGCCCGTGTCGGGGAATAAGCTGCGCGTTGAGGAAGCGGACGAAGCGGAGCGTGAGCGGCAGCAGACGATCTGTCGTAACTATATGTCGCAGGGGTTCAGCAGCGTGGCGAGCGACTGGAAGCGTGTGACCTATGAGATCACGGACAGGAGCGGACAGCCCAAAACCGTCTCGGTCGAGACGAGAGTCAACGACACGCGCAAGGCCGGTCAACCCATGGCGGGTGGCGGCCTGTTCGGTTCGCTGATGGGGCCGATGGTTGCGCCCGACGAACATTACTGGGAGACGCAGTATGAGTTTCTTTTCGTTTCGGACGCCGGAAAATATGAGGCGCTTTTCCCGACCGCGCAGAAGGTCAACGAAAGCATTCAGTATACCGACGCTCTCGAACAGATTCGGCAGTCGCTTTTGCAGTACCTCCAGGCGCTCAAAAATCAGACAGCGATGGCGATCCATCAGCAGGAAATGGC
>ONYN01000034.1 GCA_900322085.1 uncultured Eubacteriales bacterium
CCGCCGTTCATGTTGCCGCCATCCATGTTTCTGCCGCCCATGCCGCCGCCATTCATGCCGCCTCTGCCTCCCATCATCTGATTGGGAATGGAGTCGAGCTGCTGACCGTTGACGATAATGGTGCCGCCGTTGAACTGGGCTGTCCCGTCATAGTCAAAGGAGGAATTGCCTGTGATATTGATGGTGCCGCCGTTGACTATGATGTTGCCGTTGGAATCAATGCCGTCGGTGTCTCCGGCACTCATTGTGATGGTAATGCTGCCGCCGTTAATCTCGACGGTGGGAGTGTAGGATTTGGACTTCTGAGCGGCATTGATACCGTCGTCCCAGCTGGAAAGACTGAATGTGCCGTCGTTGATTCTGATATAGGTGCCTTCAATGCACTCCGCGCCGCTGACGGTGAAATGGCCGCCGTCGATCTGTACGATGGAGGTGCCGTGAATTCCGTCGTCGCCCGCGGTGATGTTGAATGTTCCGCCGCCGATATAGATATAGCCGAGTGTGTCATCGTCGTCGTTTTCGGCGTGAAGCCCGTCAGTTCCGGCCTTCAGATTGAATGTGCCGTCGGAGATTCTGATGGAGTCGTTGGCTTCAACGGCTTTGGAAGCGGCGGTAATGGTGTAGCTGCCGCCTGTGAATTTGAGGTCGTCCTTTGCGACAATGCCGTTGTCGGTGGAGCTGATTGTCAGTGAGCCGGAGCCGTTGAACACCAAATCGTCCTTGGAAAAGACAACGCCGTCAGTCTTGGTGTCGCCGTCGGTTGTGAAGGAGCCTGTGACCGAGAGGGAATTATCCCCTGTGAGGGTGACAAACACCTTGTCAGCCTGCTTGACGTAAATGCAGGGGAAGTCGGAGTTGGCGATTGTGACGCCGTCCAGCACAAGCTGCACCTTGTCGTCCGAACCTGCTTCGACAATAATGGTCGAGTCCTTCGCACTGCCCTTGATGATATAGATTCCGGCTTCGGTGATGGTGATATTGCTGCCGGATTGCAGGGTTAAGGTTTTGGCTTCGCTCGTATCGACGGTTTGCGCAAGATCGCGATCGGAGAAGAGATCATCGGCGGAGAGTGTGCCGTCGGAGGATTTGCTTACGGTGGAAACCGACGCGTCGTCGTCGCCTTGCAATGTCATTACCGACGATGAGGCTGCCGGGGTCTGTGAAGCGGAAGCCGATGTGCCTGACGATGCGCAACCAGCCAGAGGCATCATAAGCATCTGTACCGCAATGAGAGTGGCTATATAAATACGGATATTCTTTTTCTTTGTGTTTTCTGCCTTGATAATGTTTGTCATGTTTGTCTTTTTCATAATGTTACCTCCTGCGGAGCGGTTGTCATTTGCTTCATTCATTGTGTTTTTGAAGCTCTCGCTCTTTATGGTCTTATTATAAAAAGCGAACCTTTAGTAAACTTAAAATGATTTGTGAAGATAATGTGAGAAAAATTGTTTTCGCTTGGTTCATTAAAAACATCTTGCACAATATAAATATCTATGTTATAATGCTTTTGTATAAAAGAATAAATCGTTGATTCATTAAACAGGCTATGAGAAGGAGCGGCTGATCCTGCCGATGAACCGGAGACGCCGTCTGCGTGTATCCCGGAGGAAAAATCCGGCTGCGGACAGAAGTCGGTGTTTGAATAGCATCCATGTTTCGGCATCGCTTTTCACAGTGAGGTTTCCGGTGAATTATCGCCGGTAATATAAACATTATTATCAAAAATTTGAAAGGGGTTTCATTTGTTATGGGACTTATCAAAGCAGCAATAGGCGCGGCAGGCGGCGTGCTTGCCGATCAGTGGAAGGAATTCTTCTATTGTGAATCCATTCCGAGAGACACTCTTGCCCTCAAGGGTCAGAAGCGCATCACCTCGCGTTCCTCCAACACCAGGGGCAACGACAACATTATCTCCAACGGCTCCGGCATTGCCGTGGCGGACGGTCAGGCAATGATCATTGTCGAGCAGGGCAAGGTGGTTGAATTCTGCGCGGTTCCGGGTGAATATACATACGACACCTCCACCGAGCCGAGCATTTTTGCCGGCAGCCTCGGTCAGAGCATTCTTGCGACGTTCAAGCTCATAGGCAAGCGTTTCACCTACGGCGGAGACACCGGCAAGGACCAGCGCGTTTATTATTTCAATACCAAGGAAATCACCGAGAATATGTTCGGCACAGCCAATCCCGTGCCTTTCCGTGTGGTGGATAAGAACATCAACCTCGACATTGACGTATCTGTCCGATGCAACGGTGTTTTCTCCTACAAGATCGAAAATCCGCTGCTTTTCTATACCAATGTCTGCGGAAATGTTGCCGACGAATTCAAGCGTTCAGAGATTGACAAGCAGCTCAAGACCGAATTCATCAACGCCCTCCAGCCGTCGTTCGGACGCATATCTGCGCTCCAGATACGTCCGAATGAGATATCCGGTCATATTCCGGAGCTTTGCGACGCGATGAACGAATCCCTCAGCAAGAAGTGGTCCGAGTTAAGAGGCATCAAGGTTGTTTCGGTTGCGTTCGGAAGCATCACTCTGCCCGATGAGGACATGGAGCTGATCAAGACCGCGCAGCGCAACGCCATCAACCGCGATCCCGGCATGGCTGCCGCCACGCTGGTCGGCGCTCAGGCGGACGCCATGAAGGATGCGGCAAAGAATCAGTCCGGCGCAATGGGCGCATTCTGGGGCATGGGCATGGCTCAGAATGCGGGCGGCATGAACGCGCAGCAGCTCTTCCAGATGAGCGCGCAGCAGCAGGCACAGCAGGCTCAGGCGCAGCAGCAGGCTGCTCAGCCCAAGCAGGCCGATCCGCAGTCGGGCTGGAAGTGCGAATGTGGCGCGACCAATCAGGGCAAATTCTGCATGAACTGCGGCAAGCCAAAGCCCGAGGCAAACGGCTGGAACTGCCCGAAATGCGGCACCTCCAATCAGGGCAAGTTCTGCATGAACTGCGGCACCAAAAAGCCGGCCGGCGCACCCCTGTACCGCTGTGACAAGTGCGGCTGGCAGCCGGAGGATCCCCATAATCCGCCGAAATTCTGCCCCGAATGCGGCGACATTTTCGACGAAAACGATATCCAGTAATAAGCGTCCGCTGACGTATAATTGAATGATTTAAAACCAGAACAAGCCGTCGGGTTTCGTCATTAATCAAATGATTGACGGACTCGGCGGCTTTTATGCACGATAGGAGAGATTTGACCGATGGCTGACAATCTGCTCGAATATAAATGTCCGTGCTGCGGCGGCAAGATAGAATTTGAAAGCAGCATACAAAAGATGAAATGTCCTTTCTGCGATACGGAATTCGACGTGGACACCCTGAAAAATTACGATACAGTACTCAACGATACCACTCCCACTCAGATGGAGTGGGACCGGACCGAAAGCGGCGGCTGGGCTGATGGTGAGACCGACAATATGGTAGTATATGTCTGTCGTTCGTGCGGAGGCGAGATCATCTGTGACCGCACCACTGCGGCAACCAACTGCCCGTACTGTGACAATCCGGTTGTGATGATGGGGCATTTCACCGGCGATCTGCGCCCCGATTACGTCATTCCCTTCAAGCTGGACAAGGACGCTGCCGTGAAGGCCTTCAAAAATCACCTTCAGGGCAAGACGCTTCTGCCCAAGGCATTCAAGACCGACAGCCACATCGAAGAAATCAAGGGAGTTTACGTACCCTTCTGGCTTTTCAACAGCCAGGCAAACGCCCACATCAATTATCGCTGTACCAGGGTGCGCACATGGAGCGACAGGGATTACATATACACCGATACCAGTTTTTATTCCGTTGTGCGCAAGGGCAGCCTGAGTTTTGAAAATATTCCGGTGGACAGCAGCTCCAAAATCGACAACGACATCACCGAATCGCTCGAACCGTTTGATTTCAGTCAGGCTGTGGACTTTCAGACCGCTTATCTGGCGGGCTATCTTGCGGATAAATACGACGTTGCCGAGGACAAGAGCGTAGAGAGGGCCAATCAGCGTGTAACCAAAAGCACCGAGACCGAATTTAATGGCACGGTTACGGGATACACGACCGTCAACACAGAAAATGTCAATATCCAGCTCAGCAACGCCAAGGCAAAATACGCTCTGCTTCCGGTCTGGCTGATGACTACCAAGTGGAACAATCAGATTTATCTCTTTGCCATGAACGGTCAGACCGGCAAATTTGTCGGCAATCTGCCCACCGATATGAGCGCGTTTTTCAAGTGGTTCGCAGGGATCGCCGGAGCGGTGGCAGCCGTCTGCCTTCTGGTGATGTGGCTTATGTGGCTGATGTGACGGGAGGGGATTGGCTGTGAAAAAGAAAATTGTGTCTCTCTGTGTGGCACTGATGATGCTGTTTGTCATTTCGGTTCCGGCTTACGCTTCAGAGGCCGAGTCCGAGCCTGAGACGGAGTACCATCACGTGGTGGATTCAAAGGGACTTCTCTCTGAAAAGAACAGGCAAAAAATCGAGAAGGCTGCGCAGTCGGTTTATGAAAACAACGGCGTCGATCTGTTTGCCTATATTGTTGATGAAACCATCGAAAGCGCGGACGATACGGGTGAATCCATTTACCGCTCATATGCCTATACAAAGTCCTCTGTCATTATGATGGTGGATCCCAAAAAGGTTTATATCAGGACATACGGCAGAGCGAAGTATATATTTACAGAGGATGAAACGCAAGAGATGACCGACGAGGTGCTCAAGCAGAAGTCCGACGCGGCATTACTGATGAAATTTGTCAAGCTGTGCGGCAGTATGCTGACCGAGAAAGGCGTGCAGCCTGTTCCGGACGAAAGGCTTCAGCCGAGACTGGTCGACGGCGCAGGGCTTCTCTCGGAGAGCGATCAGTCGGCGCTTCTGGAGCAACTCGATGAAGTAAGTGAAAGACAGCAGTTTGATGTGGCGATAGTGACAATCAGTTCACTTGACGGCAGAACCGTGGTGGAGTATGCCGATGATTTCTATGATTACAACGGTTACGGCTTTGGCGATGATGCGGACGGCATCCTGCTGCTTGTCAGCATGGATACCAGAGAATGGGCAATAAGCACCACCGGGCTGGGCGAGACAATATTCACTGATAAGGGGCAGGAATACATCACCGATCAATTTGTCTCTTATCTGAGCGACGGCGATTATTACGGCGGATTTGCGCTGTTTGCCGAGCTGTGCGACCAGTTCATAGAGGAATACACCACTACCGGAAAGGCCTATGACTACGGCAATATGCCCAAGGAACCCTTCGGTTGGTTCGGCGCGATATGTGGGTCGCTGGTCGTGGGAGTCATAGCCGGAATCATCGTGGCGCTGTCACTGAAAAGCCAGCTTACGAGCGTAAAGCCGCAGGCGATGGCAAACGCTTACATCAGGCAAGGCAGCATGCAGATTACCGAGCGCAACGATCTGTTCCTGTATCACAATATCACGCGCGTGGCCAGGCCAAAGGACAACGACAGCAGAAGCGGCGGAGGTGGAGGCGGCGGCAGCAGCACGCACCACAGCTCTTCGGGAAGAAGCCACGGAGGCTCCCACGGACATTTCTGATGTTTTTCATATTGAAATATATTTAAACAAAAAAGCAGAGTTTGGCGGAGAATCGGATCCCCGGCTCTGCTTTTTTGTGTGGCTTGCAGCTTACCACCGATTTTTTGCAGGAGACCCGCGGGGGCTTCACAACAGGGAAAAAGTGTGGTATGATAGAGACACGGAAAAGCAAAGGAGCGTGCGTTAAGATGAAATTGACCATCGAGCAGTCGGAGGAATTCGACGAACCCGAGATTACGATCAAATGCGGCATGATGGACGACCGGCTGGAAAGCATTATCCGGCACATACGGCTGAATATGTTTTCCGTGACGGGAGTGAAGGACGGCGTGACAAAGGTGCTGTCGCTGGGCGAAATATTCTATTTTGACAGCATTGACGAGCGGACATTCATCTATCTGGAAAGCGATGTGTACGAATGTTCTATGAAGCTCTACGAACTGGAAGAGCAGCTTGCCAAGGCGCACTTTGTCAGGATCAGCAAGTCGTGTATTGTCAATATTATGAAGCTGGACAGCGTGCGTCCCATGCTCAACAGCCGCTACGAGGCCAAGCTGGAAAACGGCGAAAAGCTGATCATCAGCCGGCATTATCTGCCCGATTTCAAGCGGGTGTTCGGAATATAGAAAGGGAGAGTCAACTATGCAAATGAGAAAAAAAATAAGCGTATTCTTTATTATGACATGCGCCTCGTTCACGATCATCATGCTGATTTACACGGCTCTGGCGGAATGGATGAAAGCCGACCTGACGCAATCAAGAATTTTTGCCCTGTTTGGCGTGTGCGCAATGGTGGCGGCGGTCATATCCGCGACCGATTTTATTCCGGCGCAGAGCGTGCTTGTGAGACTGGCCATTGATTTTGCGGATGTATTTCTGACTGTATTTTTACTGGGAGGCGGAGTGATGAAGCTGTTTACTTTTAACATGAAAACCATGCTTACGGTGTTTGGCATGCTCTCGGCGGCGTTTGTAGGTGTAGCTGCTTTGGTTCTGGCCAACGAAATCATTCACTCGGGTGAGATCAATCAGAAAATCGCCGAGATGAAGAGAAAAAACTGATACCGTTCATAGGAAAACAAAGAAAAAACATCTTCCCTCCGCCATGACAGGCAGTCGGAAGATGTTTTTTGCGGAAAATTACGTCCTGATTTTCAGCGAAGAACCGTCGCGGTTTTTGACAACCTCAATTCCATAGGGGATTCGTTCCTGAAGCTCGGAGACATGAGATATAATGCCCAGCAGCTTGTTTTCACGCACCTGCGTGATGGCCTCAATCGCCGTGTCCAGAGTTTCGCTGTCCAGCGAACCGAAGCCCTCGTCGATGAAGAGGGAATCCAGATGAATTCCTCCCGCAAAGCTCTGCACCATGTCGGAGAGTCCGAACGCGAGAGACAGCGAGGCCAGAAAGAGTTCGCCGCCCGACAGGGTGGAAACGCCACGCACCCCTCCGGTGCTGCTGTCGAGTATCTCGATATCCAGCCCTTGCAGCGAACGTCCCGTGCCGCCGTCCTTGCGCCTCATGGCGTACTGTCCGTCGGTCAGATTCCGCAGATACAGGTTGGCGCAGGTGATGATTTCGTCCATCTTTACGCCCAGTACGTAGGTGTGGATGGTCATTTTCGCGTCGTTCCTGCCGGAAAGCAGCAGACTCATCCGTTTGGCTGTGCCAAGCTGGGTTTCCAGCTTTTCGAGCTGGCTGTCGGTCTGCTCCACAGCGGATTTTAAACCGTTAAGGCTTTCGAGATGTGTGGACTTCATTCCCCTCTGTTCCGAAATGCTCCGTTCTGATTCCCGTGATTGGTCGCGGGCAGCCGTGAGCGCCTGGATTTCCGGCGTTGTCCTGCCGTTGGCATCGTGAATAAGCTGTTCTGTCCTGGTGCGCGCCACAGCCAGTTCACGGTCATATTCGCCGAGTCTGCGCTCGTAATCGGCTTCCAGTGATTCCGAGAGCATTCCCTTCTCCATATCGCAGTCATCGGGGATTTCCAGAGCGGTTCGTTTTGCCGAGAACTGCTCTGTCCGCGTGTGCCGTTCCGATTCTGCCCTTTGCAGGGAATCCGCGGCGGCGGTGAGAATTGCCTCGGCGCTGTCGGCGGCATTCTTTGCGGCGTTGAATGTATCGGTGAGTTGTTTGATTTGATCCTGTGTCTGTCTGAGCTGCCGGTCGGTTTCCGTCAGCCTTTTTTCCAGCTCGTCAAAGGAGGCAATTCCGTGTGAATTCAGACGCTCTTCCAGCGACTTGATGGCCTGTCCGTCGGCGGCGGTCTGGGTCTTGCAGTTGTTTATGTGCGTGACGGTGTTCTGAATATCGGCGGTGACAGCGGACAGCTCGTCGTTTAATCTGGCGATTTTTGCCCGCGCGGGTTCCGCCTTTCCCGCCGCAACCTGAAGCGAATCGCGCCGGTTTTTGGCGGCTTCAAGTTCCGAGGCAATTTCTGCCGAAGCCTTTATCTGTGCTCCGTCAGTCTTCCGGAGCAGCGTCTCAATGTCGCGGGTAAGCAGATCGCGCCGCGCAGTCTGTGCCGAATATTGTGATGTGATTTCCTTAAGCTGGGTTTCGGCAGCGTCCGCATTCTTTCTGCACATATCCAGTTCGGCCGCCGTGGGGGTGGAAACGGCGGGCAGTGCGGGCTTGGGGTGGTGAAGGGAGCCGCATACCGGACAGGGTGTGCCTTCGGTCAGATCCGCCGCCAGAGAGTAGGCCTTGTCGCTGCGAATGGCCTGTTCCACAGCCGCGGTCGTGCGGCGTAGCGACGCAAGCTCCGTCTGCTTGCGCTCGATTGTAAGAGCGGTGTCGGAGAGTTGCCTTTCAATGGCGGCAAGATCAGCGGATTTCTTTTCGTACTCCTGTGCCTGTGCAAGCGACTGACGCAGAGCGGAGGTCTTTTCCACCGCCTGTGGAAGCTCGTCAGCTGCCGCGTAGTATTGTTCAAGATAGGAATGGCCGGCTTTGATGGATTCTTCAAGGGATTTTTTTTGTTTTTCCAGTCCTTCCAGCTTGATCTGACCGGAGCTGAGTTCACGGGTGTGTTTTTCCAAAGACATTGCCGCCCGGTCGTGCGCGGCGCGGTTGAGAGCCAGATCGTCAAGGCTTGCCCGGTCGGACAAAAGGCGGTTTCTGTCCTGTTCCAGCCCGGGAAGCTTTTCGTACTGCGCACGCGCCTGCGCAAGGGAGCGGTCGGCGGCGATTTTGGCCTTTTTGGCCCTGTCGAGCGCCTCGGATGCCCGTCTTGTTTCGTCTGCCGCCGCCTTCATCAGACTGTATTCAGACAGCAGACCGCGAAGTCTGCGGCTGAGAGCAAGTTTGCCCCGGATTTCGGAATACTGCCCGGATTGTCCTTCCAGCGCGGCGAGCGCCTTGCGCCGGGAAGCAAGCTCTTCAAAGAGCTTTGCCAGTTCCATGCCCTCGTTAAGGGCAGATTGTGTCAGTGCGGTCTGTTTCTCCGCCTCGGCTGCACGAAGTGCCAGCTCGTCCAGCTCCGCCTTCAATTGCTCTGTCTTTTGCGACAGCTCTTCGTATGTGGCACATTCGGCGCTGTCGAGCGCCTGCTGACGGCGGATTCTCTGTCCCTCACACAGACCGTTCAATCGGGCGGCTTCTTCCTTGATCGCGTCGGTAATGCTTTCCCAGCGTCCTGTGTCAAAGAGTTTTTTGAATATTTCCGCCTTGTCGCTGCTGCTGGCAACCAGAAGTTCGCGGAATTCGCCCTGTGGGAGCATAATCACCTTCACAAACTGCTCATGGGTCAGCTTGATAATGCTTTCGGCGGCTTCGTTGACCGCCTTTGCGTTGCCCGAAGCGATCAGCTCCCATTCATCCGCGCCTTCCCGCTGCATCCAGCAGGCGTTTTCGGCGTCGTCCAGTTTGCGGTCGGTTTTTTTTGAGTTGGGCATGTGCCAGCGGCGGTAGAATCTGTATCGGACGGTGCCTATGGAGAAGGTGTATTCTATCTCGGTGTCAAGTTTGTCAGGGGCGTTGGTGCATCTGAGCTGCCGCCAGTCCTTGCATCGCTCGCTGCCGGTTGGCTCCCTGTAGAGGGCTGTGCAGATGGCGTCGAGAATGGTGGTCTTGCCGCCGCCGGTCTTGCCGGTGATCAGAAATATCCCGTTGTCGTAAAGTTGCGTGAAATTCACCTCGGCGGTGCCGCAGTATGAGGCAAATGCTGTCATTTTAAGATAGATCGGTTTCAAATGACAGCATCTCCTATCCTCTTAATGATCGCGTTAAAGAATTCGACATCCCCGTCGGATGGCTGGGTCTTGCAGATATAGGTCAGGAACGACGTCATGATTTCCTCGTCGGTGATGGCATTGGCGGCCATTTTCTGCCTTATGCCGTCCGTGTCGTCACTTTCGATGACGCGGGTGAGATAGAGCTGCTCCAGATTGAGTATGTTGGGATATTTTTCTCTCAGTCTCGTCATAGGCTCGAAAATAATATGGTCGTCATCCACGATGGCGTATATGTAATCCTCAGAGTAATTGTCCGGTACGCTGTAAAGCTCATCGAAACTGCCCTGTATGGTTCTCATTTCACGCCGGGGAGCGACGGGAATTCCGGTGACGTTCATGCCGTTATCGGTGTCGATCAGCAGCATATGCTTGTCGCGTTCATTGGGATCAAAGGAATAGCGCAAAGGCGCACCGCAGTACCTTGCGTTTCCACCGGCACTCTGGGGTGAGTGAATATGTCCGAGGCAGGTCAGGTCAAACATTCCAAACAGATCGGAGGAAACCTGCTGCGCACCTCCGACGGAAATGGCGGATTCGCTCTTGCAGGTGGTGATATTGCCGGTCACCGTGCAATGGGTGACAAGAATATTCGGGCAGTCGTCGGAGAGCCTGTCTCGTGCGGCTTCAAAGAGCGCCTGATAGGCCTCGTTTGCGTTTTTTATCTCGTCGTTTCCGAGAAAATGCTTTGCGGCGGAAAGATCAAAATACGGCAGGCAAAAGAACCTTGCGCGGCTTCCGTCAGACGATGAAATATCTATTGGCTCAAAGAAGTCCTGAATGGAGTTGGCAAGGTAAA
>ONYN01000162.1 GCA_900322085.1 uncultured Eubacteriales bacterium
AAGGCCACTACTAAGAGGGCTGAACTGAAAATCACAGGTGAACCCGCGGACGTCTCGGCCAAAGCAGGAAGCAATGTCACATTTTCCGTCAAAGCAAGCGGTTCGGGACTTACCTACCAGTGGTATTACAAAAAACCGAACGATTCCTCATGGACTGTCTGGAACGGCAAAACCACTTCTTCCATCAAAACCGCCCTCAATTCCAACTGGAACGGAATGCTTGTGCGGTGCAGAATCAAGGACGTATGCGGCGATACGGTCAGTTCCAAAGCCGTCAAGGTTACCTTATTGCAGGAACTGAAAATCACAGGACAACCTGCCAGTGTCTCGACAAAATCAGGCAAGAATGTCACATTCTCGGTCAAAGCGAGCGGTTCCGGACTGAAATATCAGTGGTACTACCTCAAATCGGGACAAAGAGACTGGGCCGTATGGAAGAACCACAACACCGCCTCCACATCTGCAGTTTCAAACGCCTCCTGGAACGGAATGAAGGTTATGTGCGTGGTGACGGATGCTTCCGGAAAATCAGTCAAATCAACAGCCGCAAAGATTACAATTGTTAAATAGCATCACAAGGAGCATCATTCATGGAATGGAGAGACCGTAACGGCCGTTTCGTAAGCGAAGGCGACGAAGAAAACAAATCTCTCAGTTTTTTGTACGAAACCGGATTCGGCCGTCTGCTGCTGAGGCTGATCATCACAAAACCTGTTTCGGCGGCGGCCGGCTGGCTGCTGCAACGCAGGATATCCGCACTCTGGGTAAAAAGCTTTATTGAGAAAAACAACATCGACATGAGCGAATATGAAAGCAGAAAATTTCGCTCCTTTAATGATTTCTTCACCCGTAAAATCCTCCCCGGATGTCGCCGGGTCGATGAGAACCCCGAGCATTTCATCTCCCCCTGCGACTGCAAACTGACGGTCTTTGATATCCGCAAGGATTCGGTTTTCAGCATCAAGGGCGGAAAATACACTGTGGAACAACTTCTGCGCAGCAGGGAGCTGGCTCATGGCTACGCCGGAGGAAAGCTGCTGATTTTCCGCCTGACGGTGGACGATTATCACCGCTACTGCTACCCCGACAGCGGCGTCAAGGAACAAAATGTGCATATTCAGGGGGTTTATCACACCGTTAATCCCATAGCCTACAAAAAATACGCTGTATTGAAGGAAAACACCCGGGAATATACCCTGCTGCACAGCGATCATTTTGACGACATCATTATCATGGAGGTCGGAGCGACACTTGTCGGGCGGATATCCAATCTGCACGGCGCTTGCAGAGTCAAAAAGGGAGAAGAAAAAGGACATTTTGACTTCGGCGGAAGCACTGTCGCCGTACTGGTTAAGCCGGACATTCTCCGGATCGATGACGACATTCTGCGCAACAACAGGGACGGCTGCGAAACCGTTATCAAATACGGCGAACGCATCGGTACAAAGATCAGGTGATTGGTTATCAGACAATTTCTAAGAGCCTGTTTAGCATCAAAAAAAGGACGAAACAGCTTGTGAGATTTTTCTCCGGCTGTCCGTCCTTTTTTGATTCAGTTTATCCCGCAAATAATTCTGCCGCCGCATATCACGCAGTCCCCGTCATAACAAACCGCCGCCTGTCCGGGAGCTACCGCACGTTGCGGCGTATCGAATTCCAGCGTAATCTCGTTCTCGCCGGTCTGTTCGAGCCGCGCAACTTCCTCACGCTGCGAATATCGCACCTTCGCCCTGACACGCATCGGTCTGTCAATGCGTGAAACGGCAATCATATTGACGTCACGAACGGTCACGCGCCTGCTGTAGAGATCGGCATTATCGCCCAGTGTCACGGTATTGGCTGCCATATCCTTGCGACACACGTACATCGGCTTGTTGAATCCCATCCCCAGCCCCTTTCGCTGTCCGATGGTATAGCGTATCGCTCCTTTGTGCCGCCCGATCACATTTCCGTTGAGATCGAGAAAATCACCCCCGGGGAATTCTCCTCCGCAGTACTTCTCGAGAAAACGGACATAATCTCCGTCCGGAACAAAGCAGATGTCCTGACTGTCGTGCTTGCGCGAATTGATAAAATGATTCGTTTCGGCCACCTTGCGCACCTCGGCCTTTGTCAGTTCACCGACCGGAAAAAGGATTTCCGCAAGCTGTTCCTGACGCAGCGTGTAGAGAAAATAGGTCTGATCCTTGGCTTTGTCCGCCGCTTTGACCAGCAGCCAGCGTCTCGACCCGCCGTCATATCGCACCGACGCGTAATGTCCCGTTACGATGTGCGAACAGCCAAGCTCCCTTGCCCGGCGAAGCAGTCCTCCGAACTTGATGTATTGATTGCACACGATGCAGGGATTCGGCGTTTCTCCGCTGAGATAGGTGTCGGCAAAACGGCGCATTACCTCACGGCCGAATTCCTCTCTCATGTCAAACACATGATGCTCGATGCCAAGCCTTTCGCAGACGCTTTTTGCGTCCCGTATATCGCAGTCTGCGCTTTTGTCAAAGAGACGCATCGTCGCTCCTACTGCCTCACAGCCCTGCCGGATGGCAAGCAAAGCCGCCACGGAGCTGTCCACTCCCCCGCTCATTGCTATCATTGCCCTGCTCATTTTTTTACCGAACCCGCCTTTTTTGTTAATTATCGTCGCCGCGCTTTGATTCATTTCATTTATTTTACTGTTTTTTTTAAATAATCAATCCCGCGGCAAATGCGGCAGCCGACGCCGCCAGCGCCACCACAATCAGCGGCATGTCAAAATAAGCAAGCAACACGGCCACCGCCGTTCCGAATGCCGCGGAGATCATGCTTCCGGTGGAATAGAAAATAGCCGGAATTGTCATGGCGGTAAGCACCGCGTAGGGAACATAATACAGAAAGCTCCGGAAAAACCGGGATTTTATCTGACGGCGAAAAGCCGCAAAAGGTATCATTCTGATGAGATAAGTCACTCCCGCCATTACGGCTATATAGATCACAATACTCATGCGCTTTCCACCTCCGTATGGCTTTCATCGGCAACCGGAAACACAAGCGCGCCCATGACCGATGCGGCAATCGCACTCAGAATGATGGCAAAACCGCTTGTCACCCACGGAAGCAGATATTTGAAAATCATGCTGCACAATGCCGCCGAAGCAGCCACGGCAAGCACTCCGCGGCTTTTTTTGGCCGGAGGAATGACGATGGCAATAAACATGGCATACAGCACGATGCCCATGGCATTGGTCAGAGACGACGGGAGCAGACTTCCCGCTGACGCTCCAAGGAATGTTCCCAGGCACCACCCAAGAGCGGATATGGAAATCAACCCGTACATGTACCGCGCCGTGAGCAATCCCTTCTGGGCGGAAGCCACGGCAAATATCTCGTCGGTGATTCCGTAAGCGACTATCAGCCTTCGCGGGGTATTGAAGGTGCTGTCCAGCTTCTGCGAGAGCGACAGGGACATCAGCCCGTATCTGAGATTGATGACAAGCTGTGTCAGCGCCATTTCAATATATGTGCCGCCGGCGGCGATGATGGTAATTCCGGCAGCCTGACCCGCCGATGTGAGATTGACCGCCGAGATTGCCACAGAGCAAAGAGCGGTCAGTCCCGAACGCACTGCCAGTATTCCGAAGCCGAAGGATACCGAAAGATATCCCAGCGCTATCGGGATTCCGTCGATCAGGCCCCTTACAAATGGAGATTTCATTAATTAAATCCGGTTCCTTTCCAATCGTCAGCCAATATCACCGGACGTATGAATGCCAGCTCTTCCTTATGAAGGCAGTGATTCAGACCCCCGTTTTCCAACGATTCCATGATTTCTTCCAACGTCATCCACATGACACGTTCCACCTCAGATGCCTGCAACGTAAGCCCGGATAGATCCACCTGCCTGCGCAGAAGATAGATTCTGCAATGCTCGCGGTCGTGGTATCCCCCGTCATCATCGTCGTCATAGGTCATTTTCATCGTGCCGAGATATGCAAACTCATCGGGCGAAACATGAATCCCAAGCTCTTCTGCAAGCTCGCGCATCGCGCCATTCAGGGCTGCCTCACCCGACGGAATATGTCCGGCTGCCGAGATATCCCAGCAGGACGGATAAAGCCGCTTGTCCGCCGCCCGGAGCTGAAGCAGCAGCGAGGGCTTGCCGTCGTTTTCACCGGCAATCCAGATATGAACCGTAGCATGCCACAGGCCCTTCCAGTGGACGTACTCGCGCGAAGCGACATATCCCGCCGGACTGCCGTCCTCGTTAAAAACGTCGAGAAGCTCTTTCTCCACGCTGTCCACCCGGCACCCGCACAGACGCTCGCCGTGGTAATCCAGCGTCATTTCATCAAATTGCCTGCCGTCAAGCAGATACTTGAGAAAAATCCTGTCGCCGTCCCAGAGAGGCAAGTCGAATACTTCGTTTTTGTCAATCCAGTGAAGCTCCCCTTCGTCGCAGTCTGTCACTTCACCCTCAAAATCAGTCACCAGAAAGAGGTGCATTATCTCCTCTTCCCACACGTCAGACTTGAAATACACCCTCCCGAAAGATATCAGATCAAGCGCTGTCAGTCCGGTTTCCTCCCGTATCTCCCGTCTGGCACAGTCCGCAGGGCTTTCACCGGGTTCCAGCTTGCCGCCGACGCCTATCCACTTGCCCTCGTTGGGATCGTCGGGCTTTTTGTTGCGCAGCAGCATCAGGTACTTCCCGCCGCGCTCAATATAGCACAGGCTTGCGTTTTTCATCGAAATTGCTCCTCCAGTTAATTGCCGTCATTACGGCTCAAAATCCTTCGCCACATCGTATCTGAGAGCCTGCTCGCCTGATTATCCGACCATTTCCAGAAGACGCTCAATGAATTCTTTGTCGGTGTAATCATCTATCACCTCGTCGACGCCGCCGATAGACCCCAGAAATTCATGACTGAGGGACGACGCTACGGCAATGATCCGGCCTGCACCGGCCGCGACTGCCGATCCTATGCCGGAAGGCATGTCCTCAAACACTATACAGTCGGAAGGCGCAACACCTATCGCCTCTGCCGCAGCCAGATAAATGTCCGGCTCCGGCTTTCCTGCTATGCTTCCGTCGCTGTAGATGAAGGTGTTCTGATTGAACCAGCGCCACATGTCAAACCGCTTGATGTAAAACTGCGTGTTGCTTCTGCCCGATGACGTGGCAACCGCCATACGCACCCCGGCGGTCTTCAACTGATCCAGCAGCTCATAGGCTCCGTCGGCAAGATGCAGTTTGTCAGACATTTTCATGCAGAGTCTTCGATAAACCTCTTCCTTCGCCTCGGAATGACGCTCAATCTCGGCATCTGTCAGCTCGTCGTCCAGAAAATATCTGAGTATGTCGGCATTTGTCCTGCCATGTATGCAATAACGGAATTCGTCGTCGGTTACATCCCTGCCGCAAAGCTCCTTGGCATATTGTCTCCACGCCTGTTCGTGCTGCTCGGTGTCAAAAAACAGGGTCCCGTTGAAATCAAAAATGATTCCTTTATATTTCTTCATTGGGTGTCTCCTCACTTTCATTTTTTTGGTGCTCTTCAGTGTCGGTCTTTTCAGAGTGACCGCCGTCATGCCCAGAGGTTTCCGCCCCGGTTTCTTCCGGAACATCCTTCTCTTCTCCTCCGGCTGTCAGAGAATCAAGCTGATCGACCGTCATACGGCTGATATTCAGCTCCACCGCGCGGAACGCCATGCGCACCTTGCGCCGGCGTTCGGCTTCATGCTCTACCTTGAGCGTAATATACAGCCCCATCGCACACATGATGGCGGATATCCACAGGCTGACGTTAAAATAAGGCGGCGTATATTTCATCACAACAGAATTTTTGCCCTTTTGCAGGGGAATCCCAATCAGCCCCCCGCAAAGTTCTTCCGGCTGAGTACGGCTGCCGTTGACCGTTATCTCCCAGCCGCTTTCATACGGTATGGACGTAAGGGCGGTCTGAGCATTTTGTACGTCAAAAAGGAATCGTATCGTGCTGCCTCTGTAAGAAATGTATTGGGCGCCTTTTGCCCTGACCGCGGAGTCCAGCCTGCCGCGATACGCCCAAAATACCGGTGTCGGCGTCCCTTGTGACGCGTCGGCGGAAATGTAAACCGTCAGCTGTGACGGCGCATTTTCCTCCGAACTGCCCGAATGGTATTCCGGTGAAATATGGTATATTCCACCGGAACAGCCCTTGTGCCAGTCACTCCTGCTGTCGCTGTCAACGGCAAAGGAATAATCTCCGCCCTCGGCCAGCATATAAAGGCTCTCCCCCTCGCCGATTTCGATGACATATCTGTCAACCGCGGTGGTTTCATTGCCGAATGTCCATTTGTAGCGTTCGTTTTCCGATGAAAGCTCACTGGATTGTTCCGTGGGCTTCACTGTCTCAAACGGAGTGACGCCAAACCACTTTTGCGCCAGATCGTTCTGCACGCCGAAGGCATCCAGTCCGTCAGGAATGTCATTGCTCCAGCTGCCCGTCAGATACGCCGGAGAACAAGCGCTGCGGCGTAAATCGTCCTCCGAATAATACCCGTAATCAGGATGCGTGATTCCGAACAGTATATCGGTGAATTCGGTAAAATTATCCGCTCCTCCGTATTCCGAACCGCGCATGATGCCAAGTCTTTCGGCAAATTCCGTCAGACCCTCCACTTCGTTGCGGTTGATATTGACACTGTCCGAAACTCCGTCGGTGCTTCGTGTGCGATAAAACCGGGGAACCTCTTCATTCTTTTCCAGATAGCTTTTTTCCAGTTGCTCCCTTGCCTTTGCGCGGCTCTCTTCAATGTATCTCAGTTCACCTGCCGTGATCTGTGAATGAATCGAATCCATGGCTCCGGCGCAATGCACCGCTCCGAACAGCGTCAGAACTACGGCTGTCACAGCGGAAAGACGAATCGCATTCTCAAGTCCGACGACAGAGAGCTGAACGAATACCGCGCACGCAAATATAGCAAGTCCGGCCTCGGCAATCAGCGCAAATGCGTCTTTGCCGGATATAACGGCCGATAATGCCGCCATCACGGCATATACGGCGATAGAGCCTGCTATTGAATATGTGCCGTTCCCCTCCCGTTCGGTCAAATTCCTCGCGGTACCGTAGGCCGCCAGAAGGGCCAGCATAAATCCCGCGTTGACAGCCTCGCCGTCCGCATTGACGAATCCAAGGGCGTATTTGGCAATCGGAGCGACAGTGTGACATATCACCATGATTCCTATTCCGGACGCTACAGAGATTTTTTCTCCGGCAGATATACGGGTATTGAAGAAAAAAGCAGACAACCCCATGATCAGCAGCCCCGCCAGACAAAGGCCGGCGCCGCCGGAGGGAGATGTTCCGTAGCCGCCGAAACAAAGATCGCTGAAAATATCGTTGACGGCAACGGGAGAAAACACGCCGTTTTTATAATAAGCAGAACCTGCCAGCGCCGGAATTGTCAGCACCGCGTTGGCAGCCGCGGAGCAAAGCAGCGTTGCCGCAAACATCGCGGATTTATACACCCGCTGGCGCCGGCTGCCTTTTCGCAGATAAAAGGCAGCATATGCCACTAATGAAAAGATGATTCCCACAACCGTAAGCCGCGGACATGTCAGGAAAAAAGCCGTTGCAAAAACAAAAAGCCTGACCGGTCGCGAAGCCTGAACATAGTGGAATATGCCCGCCGTGAGCAGCGGCAGGAATACCGCGCC
>ONYN01000099.1 GCA_900322085.1 uncultured Eubacteriales bacterium
AAAGCAAAAGACAGAAAAGCAAAAGATAACCAAATTCCGGGTGTACGCCACCATCGACCGCGAGGAGATATTTCTCAACGAGATGTGCGCGCAGGGCTGGAAGCCGGTCAAAATCATACTTGGCGCGTGGTTCCAATTTGAAAAGTGTCAGCCGGGCGAATACATAACCAGAGTGACCACATGCGTTGATCCGAAGGGACGCAAGGCAAGCAAAGACCGCCGGAACCAGCTCTCGGAAATTCTGACCGAATCAGGGGCGGAGATCATACCCGAAACCAATGTAGACGCCAGTACCAGAATATACGCTGTGCAAAGAGCTGACAGGGGTAATTTTGAGATTAACACCGACATTGACTCGCTGATATGTGAATACACCGGCAGACGCAGGTATCACATTATTTTTTCGGTTGTAGCGGCGGCGTTTTTGGCCTGTTCCGTTTTCTTGGGAAGCATGATGGTATATGACTACCTGATGAATGACTGTGACAGAAGGACGATGATCAGCGCCTGCATGGAATTCCTTTCGGCGGCGGTTCTGCTTGCCTGTTTTATCGCTCTGCTGATGCCGATTCCGTCTTATTCCAAAAAGCTCAGGGAGCTTCGCGGCAAGCGGGAGTTTGAGGAATAGATAATAATATATTGCATGTTTTTTTAGGGTATGATATAATATAATCACTATCATAATGACAGGCATTTTGCGGCCTTGTCAAAGAAGGAGTGTATCTTAAAATGGACAACAATTTCAATCCGCAGGGAATTCCTGTGCAGCCTGTGGTGACGCCGCCGGGAGTGACGCAGCCGCAGTATCCTCCGCAGCAGTATATTCCGCAGCAGAATATGCAGAATATGCAGAATTTCCCGCAGCAGCCCGGACGTCCCATGTACGAGCCCATTGACAAAAGAATTCTGAACCAGTGCCGTCACAAGGCGGAAAAACGCTGGTACCGGCGTTTGTTTGTGCTGAATCTTCTGATTATCATTGCGGTGATAGTGTATTTTGTCTACTCCGCGGAAGACAATCAGAAGTATTACGAGGACGCGTACCATTACATGGCTGAGAGTGTGAGTGTTCAGGAGGAGGAAGATGCGCAGGCCTCTGAGGAATCGAAGTCTGAGGATAAAAGCCTTGAAGAGGCTGTGGGAGAAACCCCCGAAAATATCCAGTATTTTGTGATGGTTATCTTCACTATCATTGCCATTCCCTTCGTGGTAAGCTATGCCTACGCCCAGTACCGCAGCATGTCGGTGCAGATTACCGAAAAAACCTATCCCGAGATATACGCCATCGTAGAGGAATACGCCCAGAAGCTCGGAATGAAGCGGGTCCCGAAGGTGTATATGGTGCAGGGCAACGGTGTGCTCAACGCCTTCTCGTCGTTCATTCCGTTCAGACAGTACATAGAGATATACGCCGACCTGCTGGAAGTCGCTTACCGCGAATATCACGATATGGCAACCATCCGGTTTATCATTGCGCATGAAATGGGACACATATATTACAAGCACGCCACCATGCACTACTATTACGGCATGATGTTCTCACAGCTCATTCCGATTGTGGGCGAGACGGCTTCACGCGCCCGTGAATACAGTTGCGACCGGCTGGCGCAGCTTCTTTCGGGAAGCGACGGTCTTGACGCGATGATGACACTTGTCGCGGGAATTCACCTTTACAAGCAGGTGGACAAGGTGGACTATGTGCAGCATGCGCTGGAAGTCAAAGGCTTCTTCCTTTTCTGCTACAATCTGATGTGCAGTCATCCGGTAATGACCAAGCGTGTGATTGCTCTTGCCGACCCCGAGCGCAAGAGCGGAAAGCTGTATTGATTTTTATATTTTTCCTATCAGAAAGGATCATCGAAAATGTTAGCTAATATCAAAAAAACATTCAGTCCCATGCCCGCGATTCTCGCGCAGGCACAAGAAGGAAAACAGGCCAAGTGGAATATCATTCTCAACGGACTCGCCGCGTTTGGCGTGGGCATAGGCTCGGTTTATACGGAGGCGGTTGCGATGATCCCGTATTTCATTGCAGTCGGAATGATTTACGGCGCAACCGGAAAGGCAGTTTCCCCCGATACAACGCTTATTGCCCAATTGTTTGTGACATTCATGCCGATCGTTATTCTCACACTGTACGTCAAATTTGCTGAGAAGCGCAGCGTTCGTTCGATGGGATTTGTAAAGGAACACGCCGTCACCGATTATCTGCTCGGCATGGTCATTGCCTTTGCGATGTTCTCGGCTTGCGTCGGCATCTGCGCAGCCGGCGGAGCGATGTCATTCGGCGGCTATGTGCTGGGCGGCAGGTATCTCACTCTCGCGCTGATGTTCCTCGGCTTCCTGGTTCAGGGCGCCAGTGAGGAGACTGTTTGCAGGGGCTTTATGATGACCTCCTTCGGCAGCAAGGGCGGCGCGCTTGCCGGAATGTTGTTCAACTCGCTGGTGTTCGGCTTACTGCACCTGTTCAACAGCGGATTGAACGTGCTGCCGATGATTAACCTGATACTCTTCGGCGTGTTTATGTCGGTCTTGGTGCTGAAGCTCAATTCCATCTGGATGGCGTGCGCGATTCACTCTGTGTGGAATTTCGTTCAGGGCAATTTTTACGGTATTCTGGTGAGCGGCAACGACTTCGGCCCCTCGGTGTTCCGCTTTGAGAGTACGGAAGGCATGGAGCTGCTCAACGGTGGCAGCTTCGGCATGGAGGGCGGCATTGCCACATCGGTCGTACTGACCGTGTCGATCATCATTGTCCTGCTTCTCAAGCCCAGAGAGGCTAAGAACTGACGCTATAAAAATCCTGTGTGCATTTCCACTTCCGATATACGGAAGGTGTGATTGGCCCACAGGATTTTTTTAAGATGTTCCTGGTTCCGCAAAAAAATCGCGTTGCAATTGCAGAACATCTGTGATACAATAGTAGACAAGCAGGGTATGATGGTATTGACAATTTTCTGAAGGGAAGTCGATAGTGTGATAAAAAAACAGGTTGATTCGGTGGATCGCAGCCGTTCCAGAGCGGAGACTTTCATCTTGGTGCTGGCTTTGGCGATGATTGCGGGCATAGTGGTGGTTGTCTGTGCTTTCGGCGTGAATTTCATAGCCGGAACAGCCAATCCGGTCGGGGATTCCTCGCCCGCTTCGTCATCCGATGCATTGAATCCGGGTAGAAACGCAGCCGTTACGCTTGATTCACAGGCCACGATATCCGTGACGGGCGACGTGATAGGTCATATGTCGATGGTGAAGGCCGCTTATGACGCCGATACCGACAGCTATGACTTCAACAATATTTTCACCTACATACAAAAGTACACCGCGTCTTCGGATTATTCCATTGCCAATCTCGAAACTACCCTGCGCGGCACAGAAGACGGCGGCAAATACCGCGGCTATCCGCTCTTCAATACTCCGGACGCCATTGCCGACGCCCTCAAAAACGCGAAGTTTGACATGCTGCTGACATCCAACAATCATTGCTATGACACCGGCGGGCGGGGAATCACACGCACGGTGGAAGTATTGGACAAAGCAGGCTTGGATCATATCGGTACCGTTCTGACGGAGAACGATAAGCGGTATATTGTCAAGGACGTCAACGGCATCAAAATTGGCATGATGTGTTATACTTTTGAAACAGGCGAAAAAAAGGGCGGTTCCAAATCTATCAACGGAATACTTATGAAGCCCGAAGACGCTGCGCTGATTGATTCCTTCAATTACAACCGTCTCGATGATTTCTACGGAGAACTCAGCGAGCGGATCACGGCTATGAAGAATGAAGGCGCCGACGCGACGGTGCTGTTTATCCACTGGGGGGAAGAATACAAGACCGAACGCAGCAGAATTCAAAAGAATATGGCGCAGAGCATCTGCGATCTGGGAATAGATGTGATTGTCGGAGGGCATCCCCATGTTTTGCAGCCGGTTGAACTGCTGACCGCCGGCGACGGTTCTCATAAGACAGTCTGTCTGTATTCCACGGGCAACGCCGTTTCCAACCAGCGCAAAGAGAGCGCCAAAATCAAAACGGGACACACAGAGGACGGCTGTCTGTTCAGCGTTACATTCAATAAATACAGTGACGGCAGAGTGATAGTGGCGGATACCCATCTTTTGCCTACATGGGTCAATCTTTTCACCGATGCCGATACAGGCAAGAAGGTATACAGAATTGTCCCGCTGGACAAGTCGGTGGAGGATTGGAAATCTGCCTTCCAGTTGAACGACGTCTCCCTGAAAAATGCCGAGGAGTCCTACCGTCGCACGGTCAGTATCACCGGAAAAGGCATGACGCAAGTGCAAGCCTACTGCCGCGGTCAGGCAAAGGCGATTGTCAGCGGCAGTGACGCTCAGTGAGTTTCATATGCGAAAATAAAAGACCCTGCCCGGGCGTGTCAATCATGTGAATCAGACACGCCCCGGGCAGGGTCTTTTTTGTTATGCGGAATTACAGCAGATGCAGCAGCGCTGCGAGGATATAATACGTCGCGCTCACTCCGGAATACATCAGCACAACAGGCCATATGGTGTCGGTGCGGTGATAGAGAACGCTGCATGCCGCGCTTTGTATCAGGGTAAAGAGGAAGATCATCCATCCGAAGTTTTCTATGCTCCGGGGGATAATTCCGAGAAGCCCCAATGTCATGATTACCGTGCCGGCGAATATCAGCGGAAGCTCGGTTTTCTCTTTGGTATCGGAGACCAGCACCAGGATCATGCGAATGATCGCCGACGGAAGCACCAGATACAGCAGCACATTCGCCGTCGGGACGACTGTCAGCATGAAGAAATAATAGAGAGATTTTGAGAGGATACTTCCGGTGAGGGCAAAGGAGCTTCCCGTCAGAAGATAATGTCCGCCAGCATACAGAACGCAGCTTCCGAAGGAGGCGAGCAGAATAAATCTGATGTTTTTGCCCCATACTTCCTTCGGTCTTCCGGAACGGCTGAAATTGATGTCCAGCGCAAATCCGAAGCACACGGCGATCAGTGTAAAGAGCAGCAGATGAATCACGGCGGTGACCGTATCGGTCATAAAACCCGCCGAGTCGTCGATCATCCACAGATAAAACAGCGCTGTATTGCGCAGATTTCCCAGATACTTTTCGGCAAAATAGAGTCCGGTAAGTATCAGTGCGCCCAGAGCCATCGTTATGAGTGAAATGATGAGCATATCATGGGTTCTTACGGAACGTGACTGTTCTGTATATACCGAATCCAAACGCTCCAATTCGCGAAGCTCTCTGATTTCGTCGGCGAACATGGCCGCCTTTTCCTCGGATTTTTTCCCCTTTTTGTTCAGCATATTTCTCAGATCCTTTCAATTGTCAGTTTTCGTCTGCCCCCAGGGACATGCCCTCATGCAGAGTCCGCAGACTGCGCCCCGTCCTATGTGTCCGAATGCCTTTTTCATATGCTGCGAGCATTTTTCCGCGTCGAATATTTCGCTTCGCTTCATACCTCGCTGATAATTTCTGCCCAGAATCGCCCCGGAAGGACAGGCCTCCACGCAAAGGGTACAGTCTCCGCACCTGGATTCGACCGGCTGTCCGTCGCAGGGAAGCTCCATATCGGTCAGAACGGTGGCAAGACGCACTCTCGGACCGAACTGAGGCGATACAAAGAGGGCGCTTTTGCCTATCCAGCCCAATCCGGCGGCCACTGCGGCGGATTTATGCTGATAAATGCCGGTGTATTTGTCCCCTCGGTCATGTACACTCTGCGAAGCGGCAATGGGATAAGCTGCCGCGCCATGTCTGCGCAGCATTTCGCATGCGATAAGCGCGCATCTGTCGAGCAGCGCGTTGGCGGCGCGGTAATGCTGGAAGTAGGCGTATGTGGGCGAATCGTCTATTTCATCGACGACCGCGTCGGAAAGGCGGTACATCAGCGTAATGGCATAATGGTACCGTGCCAGATCGGGCGGTAC
>ONYN01000102.1 GCA_900322085.1 uncultured Eubacteriales bacterium
ATCGGGCAGAAAAACACCCATGATCTCCGCACTGGCATTGCCGTACTGCATTTCCTGCACCACGCCCGCGACGGTGTAGGTGAAATCTCTGCCCCCCATGGAGAATGTGATTCTTTCGTTCAAGGCGTACTCGCCGAATGCGGCAATGTAGAGCGGCAGGTAAATTGTATTTTCGCCGGACAATGCTTTTTCGCTGTGTTCTATGAGAGACAGTTGATGAATGGAGCGGTTGTCGTCCCAATTGTAGAACAGGATGTTCAATTCAAAGTCCGTGCCGCGAAAATCCTTCATCACGGCTTTTTGGAGAATGGCACGCTGCTGTTCGAGCTGCGCTACCGACGCATGGCTGCGGACAGCAGCCGACAGTGCGGCGGAATCCGTCATTTTTGGAATCACCATGTCGATATCCGCGCTGTGAAGTTCATCGGACTGTCTGTCGTAGGCTGGGTCGATACGCAGCGCCAGCACCGTCGCAAGATTCAGAATAAGCGATGTGATCAGAATAATGATACCGAAGGAAAGTATTTGTTTTTTGTCCTTCTTAAAAAAATAAAGGGAAAGATGGCTGATCTGTTTCATAATCGTTGTCTCCTGTCCGTTCCTATTTTCATGAGATAAAAAATTACCAATTCATTTCGGTGAGGAAAGCGTTCAGCTTGTCGGCGCGTCCGGCGTTGTCGGAGGTGTATTTTCCCAGATCACATTCTCCGAAAATTTTGCCGTCGCGCAGATAGATGATACGGCTGCCGCGAAGGGCGGACTTCTTGTCGTGCGTCACCATGATAATGCTCTGTCCGTCGCGGTTGAGTTCCGTGAACACATCCAGCACCGCGTCGGAGTTGTTCGAGTTGAGCGCGCCGGTGGGTTCGTCGGCAAAGAGCACTTCCGGACGGTTGATGACGGCACGCACAATGCCGGCGCGCTGCGCTTCACCGCCGGAGATCTGAGAGGGGAGCTTTTTCCATGTGACTTCGGGGAGGTTGACCTTTTCAAATAATGCTTCGGCGCGCCGGACGATCTCTTTCTTTTTGCCGCCGACCAGCAGTCCGGCAGTCAGCGCGTTGTCCATAAGGCTCATTTTGTTGAGGAGGTAAATCTGCTGAAAGACGAAGCCGCAGTGCTTCCTGCGAAAGACAGCGAGTTTGTCGGCATTGTAGGAAGTGATTTCCTCGCCGCAGAAGGTAATGGTGCCGGAGGTGGGTTTGTCCATACCGGAGAGCGCATACATTAATGTGGATTTGCCCGCGCCGGAGGACCCCATGATCACGGTGAAGTCGCCCTGAAAGATGTCCAAATCGAGGTCATTGATAATGGTCTGTTCCACATCGCCGCTGCGGAAGCTCTTTACTAAATGACTTGCGGAGAGAATGACGTTGTTTTTCTTTTCTGTGTTTTTCATGTTTGAACTGCTCCTTTTGTGTTTGGTTTCTGCGCTCAGTATAGCACGGGAGGGCGGGTAGCACCACCAAAATGCGCTGACAAACCCCGGATAATTCTGCTACGCTCCGTTGCATTGTCCCAAAATCACCGATAGAAAGGAAAAAACACGGCTAAAGGTAAAAAAACTCCATATTATTGTGAAAAACCACATCAATCGCGCTTAAGACACGAGAAAATATTCACGATAACTTGCAATTGCAAGAAAATAATATATAATTCAAATATTACAAATCGGAATATAAAAATCCTGCTTTTGCCAATAAAAATACTCCATGTAATAATTTTTGTGAGTCTTTGTGATAGATTAGAGAAGTAGCAATTACCCACACAATTCCAATTTCGGGGCAAGGTTACAAAGTTACGTCTTTTCCGCATAGAGAGCAAAATACTTTTATTGTATTTTGCGTATCACCATAACAAAAAAATAATATATGCTCTAAATTATAACGTAACTATGTAACTTTACTCTATCACAGACACTCACCCCCCCACCAATCTGGCAAAAATATGAGGTTACGTCTTTATTCTCGGACGTAACCTCATGTAATTTTCGTAACTATTCCTGCAAATGCAGCTTGACGAACGTACCTGTCATACCTTTCGGGCAGTTGCAGCTGAATCTTCCCGCCGCGTTGCGA
>ONYN01000302.1 GCA_900322085.1 uncultured Eubacteriales bacterium
GACTTCGCGCTGTACATCTCATTCTTCGGCAAGATCACGTCGGGTCCGATCGTCAGATTCAGCGAAATGGCACGCCAGATCAGGCAGCGCGGTTTAACGGCAGATTCTATGGAAAGCGGACTGCGGCTGTTTATAACCGGACTTGCCAAAAAGACCGTTATCGCCGGATGCCTTGCCTCCTTCTTTAACGCCGTCAAAGCCGGACAGTCTGACTCCATGTCGGCTCTCACCGCATGGCTCGGCGCGCTGTTTTATTCGCTGATGCTCTACTATGATTTCAGCGGATACTCCGACATGGCCATAGGTCTGGGAAGGCTCTTCGGTTTTTCGTTTTCCAAAAATTTCGATCATCCATATGCTTCTTCCGGCATGACCGATTTCTGGCGGCGCTGGCACATATCGCTCGGCACATGGTTCCGCGATTATGTGTACATTCCGCTCGGAGGCAGCAGGGTGAGCAAAGCAAGAAATATCTTCAATCTGTCGGTAGTGTGGATGCTCACGGGATTGTGGCACGGCGCCAACTGGACGTTTGTGGTCTGGGGACTGTATCATCTGACGCTGCTTCTGCTGGAAAAGTTTGTACTTAAGAGCATCCTCAGCAAAATCCCCGCTGCGGTAAAAATGATTGGCACATTCCTGCTTGCCGTGATTGGCTGGACGATATTCTTCTCGGACAATATCTCCTACTGCGCAGCCTATTTGCTGCGAATGATCGGAATCGGCGGCAGCGGATTGGCCGACAGACAGGGCCTGTATTATCTGTGCGGCGGAGGTATCCTGCTGGCGGCGGCCATTTTCGGTTCCACGCCCATTCCCGCCGCTGTCGGCAACAGGATCGCCAAACGCGGCGGAACCTTTGTGCAGGTGATTTCCACGGTATTTTTTGCACTGCTGCTGCTTGGCAGCACGGCATTTATGATAAGCGACTCGGTTTCATCTTTCCTGTACGCGCAGTTCTGATAGAAGGGAGGCGTTTTTTATGCAGTCCGAAAAATCCAAAAAGCCAAAACTGTGGCTTACGTCAATGTTCCTGTGTTTTGCGATATGTTTTGACCTCATTGCTCTTTTGACACCCGACACAGACTTCTCGGAAACCGAAAACCGAATGCTTGCGCAGGCTCCCAAAATCACGGTCAACGGGCTGTCCGACGGCAGCTTCGGGCAGGACGTCGAAAAATACCTCTCCGACCAGTTTGCTTATCGCGATGTGTGGTCGTCCATGTCGTTTTTTACACGTAATTCAATATTCAGACAGAGTGAGATTAACGGCGTATATATAGGCAGCGACGGATATCTGATGCTTGCACCGTCAAAGCCTGACGAACGCGCAATGAATGAAAAGATATCCGCGATCAATGCGGCCGCAGGCAGACACAGTGACGTCAATCAGGTGATCTCGGTCATTCCGAACGCCGTCACGGTAATGAGCGGGAAGCTTCCGCTCTTTGCGCCCATTTCACCCCAGTCCGGACAGCTGGACAGGCTTTCACATTCGCTCCACATCACAAAATTCTGTGATGTGAGCGATGCGCTGATATGCCACAATGATGAAGAATTGTATTATCACACCGATCACCACTGGACAAGCCGCGGCGCATATCTTGCATTTACAGAGATAGCGCCTTATCTGAACATCGACCCGAACAAGGTCAACTTCAAAATATACACCGTATCGGAGAGCTTCGAGGGAACACTCGCGTCCAAAAGCGGCAGTCGGCATTACAAGGACCGGATAGAGATATATGTTCCTGTTTCCGATACCCCAATATCAGTGACCTGTTCCGACCGTGACGAAACCCGCGGCACCCTGTATGAGAGGGAATTTTTAGACACCAAGGACAAATACGCCCTGTTTCTGGGAGGCAATCATCCTGTGGTGACCGTCAGGACCACCAATGACACCCAGCGGTCGCTGCTTCTGATAAAGGATTCCTACGCAAACTGCTTTGTGCAGTTCCTGACGCCGTATTTTGATCAGATCATCATCGTTGACCCAAGATATACCTATGAAAGCATAGATGCGATGATTACTCAGAACGACATTACCGATGTGCTGTATCTGTACAACGCTGACACATTTATGACGGATACATCCCTCACCGATTTTCTGGCTTTGGAATCGTCAGACAGCGAGGAAGAATCATAACCCCTGTAATCAATCAGCCGGCGGCCGTGAGCATTCCCATCAGTCTCACAGCCGCCGGCTGATATTTTTAGCGCAGAAAATCTCTCTCTGTGCGCAGGCACGGAAATCAATTTTGATGGGTACGTCTGTTGAATTTGCCTCTCTGCAACGTAAACCGGGGGTAAGGCAGATTTGAATTGGATACGTGATCTGTTGCGCCCGGGTATATCATCATCGTGGCGTATTGCGGCGATGGGCTCTGCCCCTGTTTTTCGCTTTTCAAGCGAAAAACTACCCCGCA
>ONYN01000041.1 GCA_900322085.1 uncultured Eubacteriales bacterium
AAATCGTCATTGGCAAAGGAACTGTCGTCGAGGCCGCCGCTTCCAAAATCGTCATTGCCGAAGGAATTGTCATCGAGGCCGCCGCTTTCAAAGCCGTCCAGGGCGGGAGTGTTCTCCTCCGATCCGGGCTGGGAGGGAGATGTGTTTTCAACCGGCTTGCGGAAGGTAAAGTCAAAATTTGTCAGTGAACTTGGGGTGTAAACAGGTTGTTCGGGCTGCGGAGCCGCCACCTGGATAGGTTCGGGCGAAGGCTGCGGGACGTAAACGGGAGCAGAAGGCTCCGGCACGGACTGCGTTACCGGTTCCTGCTGGCTGCGATAGGGAGGTTCGTAGGACGGCTGGGGAAATGTCCTGCGTTCCGGCTCGTGACTGTAGTTGTTGTAGTAACTGTCGTCATTGCGTTCATCGTATCGTGAATCTCTGCGTTCGCCGTATCTCTGGTCACGGCGGTCTTCATATCTTGTGTCACGGCGGTCTTCATACCGTCTCTGGCGTCGGTCGTCATAACGGTCGTCATAACGCTCATCGTATCTGTCATCGTAACGGTCGTAATAGCGGTCGTCATCGTAATATCTGCTGTCGCCCCGTCTGTGTCCGTTGAATCTGCGACCTGCGCGTTCTCTGCTCTCCGTGTCACGCCGTTCATCGTAGCGGTCGTACGCTGTCCTTCCGTCGGGAGGATACATGCCGTAGCGGTCCTGCGGCGGATAACCGGGATATTGAGCGGGGTAGGGCGGATACTGACCGTACATGGGCATGGGCATCGGCATGGGCATCGGATAGGGAATGGGGATGGTCTGGAACGGTATGTTTCCCTGCTGTGTCTGACCTCCGCTCGGAATGACTACCGGATAGCTCATCATCTGATTCATAGGAGCCATGGGATAGGATGGGTACATTCCTCCGTAGGGCATATAATCCTGACCGGATTTATCCTGATCTTGATTCATATAATCATCATCCTCGTCCTGATAATCGTCATAATGTTTGTAGGAATCCGCGTGGTCATGGATGGGAGGCAGGGGAGGTTCGTTCCTCAGATTGGGGCGAAGCTCCGGGGCCGGTTCAGGCGCGGACTTCTGAGCAAATACCGAATCCGGCCGCAGTTCAGGAAGAAACGAGTCGTTTTCCTGCGGTTCCGCTTTTTTGGGAACTACCTTTACCGCGGCAGGCTTGGGAGGCTCAGGCTTTGGTTCTGGCGGAGCCGGAAGATCCTGCTCGAGCGTGTCAAAATCGTCTTCAAATCCGGAAGGTTCCTCGTTTTTGGTTTCTTTTTTTCTTGTGAATGAAAATTTCGATTCCAGGGGCTTTGAATGTTCATCAAAATACCTGTCAAAATCCTTGGAATTGCCGTCGCGGGATTCGTCATAGGAAAGTCCCGCCAGAAGGTCCTTGGCGGCGTTGTCGTCGGAGTAGATGGATTTTTCGGGATATACGTAATCCTCGGTTTCATCGTCGCTGACCGGGTCAAAGAGATAGGAGAATTCCGAATCGGTGTTTCTGATGGGTGCGTTTTCGCGTTCACGGCTGCCACGGTCGCGCGATGTGGAAATCATGGCGGATCTCGTGGGGTCAAAGATATGCTCGTCAGTGAGCGATTCGTCGTTGTCATCCAGTCGCTCATGCTTGCCGAAAAGCCCCTTTTTGTGCTTGGGCAGATCGGCCGTTTTTTCGGCGTTTCTCTTTTTCGCCTCACGCAGCTCCTTGCGGCTGAGTTTTTTGGGCTGCTGCTCGGAGCCGATATTGTCGGGGTCGGCTATATCGGTTTCAAAATCGTCGTTGTAGTCAAAATCGTCTTCAAATCCCATTTGTATCCTCCGTTTCCGGTGATGGGTAGTCACTTAACATCACATAAATGAATATTAAACTAAATGAAAAATTTATCTGCGTCTCGAACCGGAGGGCTCAGAACCCTGCGCCTGTTCGGGCTTTGGTGTGTAATAACCAAGCGGACCGTAGTGCGGCTTGCGCGGAACACTCGGCTGTTGAGAATGAGGATTGCCCGAGGCAGGTCTGTGGGTTGCGGGCTGCGTCTGATATCCACGCGGCATCTGCTGTTGCTGGCGGCGGAATTGCTCCTGCTGTTGCTGATAAGCCTTCACCTGTTTTTCGTATGCGCGGCGCTGCTGCTCGTACACGCGGCGGCGTTCTTCCTCGCGTCTGCGGGCTTTTTCCTGTTCGGCCTCGCGCCTTGCCTTTTCCTGAAGGCGGATAATCTCTCTGCCGTCGGCGATTCCCTGCTCGGTGGCACGGCGGAGCTGTTCCTGCATATCGCTGCGCTGACGCTGATGTTCGGTGTAATTGCCGCGGGGATATTTGCGTTCGCTGCCATATGGTTTTTCGCGCTGCATGTACGCGCCGGGTCTGCCGGTGCGGTGGCTTCCGCGATAACGGGACTGTTCGGCCATCTCTGCCAGACGGCTCTGTTCGTCGAGCCAGCGCGAATAATCATTCTCGCGGGAATTGACGCGGCTGTAGCCCATATTCCATTCGTACATGAGCGCGGGATCGGTGAGTCCTTCGGGTTCGGCCACGTGTCCGGGTCCGCGCATATCGTGGTTGATAATGGCTTTCAGGCGGTCGTTACTCACCTGAACGTACGGGTTATTGAAATTGCCGGACATGATGCTTTCGCTCAGCACATTGTTGCCGGCGCTGATTCTGCGGCGTGATTTTTCCATACGGCGGTAACGGTCGTGTGGGTCGAATTGGTCATCCGCAACATAATATTCCCGACCGCCGTTTGAGTGGAATCTTCCGTTTGCTTTAAGGGCGGCTTCGTCCTCGTAAATGGTGTTGACGGTGTGGGCAAGCATTTCTGTGCGCGAGGGATCAATGGGGTCAATCTTGCTCCAGCTGCGGCTGAAGCGTCCGAAATAGGGCAGTTCCTTTGAATCGGGAACAAGGCCGTCCTGCGTGGGAATATCGCCGCGCCAGCTTCCCCGTTCGGTGACGTTTTCAATGTCATACTGGTCCTCGGCGGTATAGAAATCCTCCGCGGAACCGTCGGGGCTGTAGACGTCATAAATGCCGCGCCGTTTGTATTTTTTGCCTGCGCTGCGGTCAATGCCGGACTTGGCGTCCTCAATCTCGCGCCGCCTTCTGATATCCGCCATGATGGCTTCGGGGGACTCGTTGTTCTCGTTGGGAAGCATTTTTTCCACTTCGGCGCGGCGCTTGTCGACCGGGGTGCTCAGGCGATTGTAGGAACGCAGCTTGACCTCGCGTTTTTTGAAGACGGAAGGGTCGCTTTGACCGTACAGATAAGAGAGATCTTCGGGAAGCTCCTCTTTGATATCGGCGAGGGCATTGTATTTGAGTCTGTCGATAGTGAGATTGGAAAGGGTGCTGCTGATGCTGCCGACAGGACGGTAATTGTTGGTGTAGGCATTTTCATCGAGATTGGACGAGAGCTGGTCGGCGTTGATAATATCTTTTTGCAGGTCAAAAGCGAAACGGTTGCCTTTGGGCTGGTCGGTGCTTTTGCCGTGCTCATCCAGCTTAAGTCCGCGGCTGTCGGCAAACATAGAGGGGTCGAGTTCAAAATTTGTCTTGTTAGAGCGCCATGTGCCGTTGTTCCAGCGCTCATGTGCTTCGTCCATTGATACAAATGTGGAAAATCTGGCTTCATTTGATTCCTCGTCAACGTAAGGATTGACAAATGGCTCTCTGAAATTTTCAGCCATGTTTTTTTCGCTCTCCCTTCATTTGGATTTGTTTATTGATTGTATGCCTTGATTTCTCCGCGCTGACGTGCAATTTCATAAATCACAATGGCGCAGGCAACGGAAGCATTGAGTGAATTTATGCTGCCCCGCATGGGAAGCGAAAGCGCTCCGTCGCATTTTTCACGAACCAGACGGCTGACGCCGCTGTCCTCTCCTCCGATGACCAGGCCGATGGCCCCTGAGAGATTTCCTTCGCACCACTGCTGACCGTCCATATCGGCGCAGTATATCCAGAGCCCGCGTTTTTTCAGATCCTCGAT
>ONYN01000103.1 GCA_900322085.1 uncultured Eubacteriales bacterium
ATGATGATAAGGGGCGATGAAGATTCTATCCGCGGTGCGCTTTGCGACGAACTGCTTGCCACGGAAGGCATAGACGAAAAAATTGCCTTATTCACCGTGAATTACAGCAAAATAAACCCTTCCACCGTCGGAGATTCATGGGTGCGTATCAGGGATGACGGCGCGTTCGGCTATCTGGTTGCAAACACCAGACCGCGCACGTTTATTGTCTTTAAAATGTCGCAAACCCAGCCGGACAAGATTTCGGGTATAAAAACCATGCTGGTTGACGAAAACGCGGCGCTTCCGGAGCAGAATATCGAGCCTGACGGAGTTGTATTGGATTTCCAGCGGCGTATAAAATAGCATATCAAAAAAACAGCCCTGCCGTGTCTTTTCCTCTGACACGGCAGGGCGAAATTTTTTCTGAAATAAGCGAATTACCTGCACTTGGCAAGAAGTTCGTTTACCAGTGCCTGAATTTCATCGGCGGCAGTTTCGGTCAAAACCTTCTTCTGCACCGACTTGTCGCGGGTGGCGATTTCCACCATATTATCCTTCATGTTGCGCGGGCTGACGACAGCTCTGACCGGAATGCCCAGCAGGTCACCGTCTGAGAACATTACGCCGGGACGCACATTGCGGTCGTCGTAAATGACTTCAACGCCCCGTTTCTGCAATTCGTCATAGAGCTTATCTGCAAAGGCCTTGCACTGCTCGTCGTCGGAACGCACGCAGCAGAGACTCACCTGCCACGGGGCAATGGAAATAGGCCATATGGGGCCGTAATCGTCGTGGTGCGCTTCGCATACCGAGGCGGCAAGACGACCCACGCCAATACCGTAGCAGCCCATGATGGGATAATGCATTTCACCCTCACTGTCGACGTACTGCATATTCATCGACTTGGTGTATTTGGTGCCGAGCTGGAAGATATTGCCCACCTCGATGCCTCTGGAAACGTCCAGTGTGTGCTTGCCGCAGACAGGACATATTCCGCCGACAAATGCCTTAGCAAAGTCGTGATATTCCACCTTGCCGAAGTCGCGTTCCATGTTGAAGTTGACATAGTGATAATCCACCTTGTTGCCGCCGCAGGGGAAGTTGGTGAGATGAATCAGGGAATTGTCATACAGTACGGTCACGTTCTCGGGCAGTCCCTTGGGCCCTATGAATCCGGCGACAATGCCGCAGTCTTCCGTAATCACTGCCGGATGAATGTCACAGCCGAGGAAGTTGGTGACCTTTGTCTCGTTGACGTCCAGATCTCCGCGCAGGAAGATGACAATGTAGCTGTCGTCCATGTTGCGCTGATAGACAACCGCCTTGCAGGTCTTTTCGGGAGTGGTCTTGAGGAAGTCGCAGAGGTCGTCGATGGTGTGCGCACCGGGAGTGTGAACCAGTTCAAGTTCTTTAAGTTCTGTGTCGGGAGTGTTTTCCGTAATGCAGTCGGCGGCCTCCATATTGGCGCTGTATCCGCAGTCGCGGCAGAGCACGATGGAATCTTCGCCCACGGGGGTCAGCAGCATGAATTCGTGCGAAACACTGCCGCCCATCATGCCGGAGTCAGACTTGACCGAAATTGTCTCGGGAATTCCGGCGCGTGCGAAAATGCGTTCATAAGCCTTGTGGCAGCGGTCGTAATACTGCTCCAGATCCTCCTGGGATGTGTGGAAGGAATAGGCGTCCTTCATAGTGAATTCGCGCACGCGAATCATACCCGCTCTGGGTCTTGCCTCGTCGCGGAACTTGGTTTGAATCTGGTATATCATAAAGGGATATTTGGTGTAGGTGGTGGCGTAATCACGCACCAGATGAACGGCGGCTTCCTCGTGGGTCATGCCAAGAACCATCGGGGTGCCGTTGCGGTCTTTGAAACGCAGCAGCTCACTTGCGATGGAATTGTAGCGGCCGGATTCCTCCCACAGACTGCCGGGCATTACGACAGGGAAAAGAACCTCCTGACCGTCGATGGCGTCCATTTCCTCGCGGATAATGTTTTCGATTTTGCGCAGAATCCTTTTGAGAGGCATGTACTGGGAATAAATGCCGCTTGCCATGAATTTCATGTAGCCGCCGCGAACCATCAGCGCATGGCTGTCAATGGAACATTCG
>ONYN01000123.1 GCA_900322085.1 uncultured Eubacteriales bacterium
AGCAATGAAGGCTGCCGCTTCCGAGTCCTTCGGTTACAACGAGGATCAGATCGTTTCTTCCGACGTTATCGGCATGAGATACGGTTCTCTCTTTGATGCCACCCAGACAATGGTTGCGAAGATTGCAGACGACCTCTATGAGGTTCAGGTAGTTTCCTGGTACGACAACGAGAATTCTTACACCAGCCAGATGGTTCGTACAATCAAGTACTTCGCAGAGCTTGCGTAATTTGGTTCTCGCTACAGGATTAAAATTTGATAGTCATTTTTGATTATTGATAATTGTCCCGGCAGTTTGTATATTCAATTGCAATTCTGCCGGGATTTTTATCTTACTCATTGTCATATTAAATTAATAAATAAAAAAAGCAAAGGTCATATTTGTATGATAAAATGACATAGTGCTGATGATATTCTTCAGCTAAAAGGTTCTTCTGAGCGATTTGGCTGGGGAATATTATTAGATTAGGAAAGGATTTGAGGCTGTTTGAAATTTGATCTGAAGAAAATAAATTTTTTAAAAAAGGACAGTGAACCTGATTCATCCGGCAAGAAAAAGCTTTCGCTCCAAAAGAAAATATTGATTTGTTTGGGTGCGGTCGTTTGTGTCATAGTTATACTGCTGGCCTCTGTGTACGGAGTATTTCTCCATTATTACAATAAGATGAATATTACGTCGATCGACGATAACTATGATATTGTTACAGCGATAGATTATGAAGAGGGCGATATCAAAGAGGATGAGCTTACAGACGAGGAACGTCAAAAGCTTGATGAATTGGTCGAAGGTAACGGGGATTATACCGCTATGGATGTGGAAGGCAGAAATGTAACCAATATTCTTTTGCTTGGTACAGACAGCCGTAAAAAGGGAAATGTACGCAGCCGTACCGATTCCATGGTCATTCTTTCCATCGACAAGGAAACAAACCGGATTATTATGACGTCGGTTATGAGAGATACCTATGTTTCTATACCGAAGGTTGGCAAGAACAGATTGAATGCCGCTTTTGTTTTTGGCGGCCCCAAGCTGCTGTTTGACACCATTGAGTATAACTTTGGCATACACCTTGATAAATATGTGCAGATAGACTTTTTCAACTTTGTTGATATGGTGAATGCTGTAGGCGGCGTTGATATTGATTTGACCACAGAAGAGATCAAAGTTATCAACAAGAGCTATCTGCCGAGCATCAATAAAAGCGTAGGCAAAAAAAAGAGCGGCAAATATATTGATCCCAAAAAGCCCGGCCTTCATCATCTTAACGGCGCGCAGGCGTTGGCTTACTCCCGCATAAGATATGTCGGAAATGCGGATTTCGGCCGCACTGAGAGGCAGCGCAAGGTGCTTACTGAGATCATCAAAAAGGCAAGGAAAATGAGCGTTTCTGAGCTGAATCAATTTGCTGATGTTGTGCTTCCGCTGGTATCGACAAATTTGTCTCAGAGCGAAGTGATGGGATTGCTCCTAAACGCAAAAGAATATCTCGATTACGAGATAGTTTCCGGAAGAATGCCTATAGACGGCTCATACAAATACCTTACTATAAGAGGGGCGTCCGTTCTTGGTGTTGATTTTTCACCAAACAGCCAGTACTGGTATGAGCTGGTTTACGGTAAGAAATAATGCTGCTTTATTTTGACGTTTATTTGTATGGTTATGGAAAGGAATGAGCGAGTATGAACATCGAAAACAAGTCAGCCAAAAAAACATCATCGAAAAAAAGCAGTGTGGGTAAAAAACTGGCGTACCTTCTTACTTCTATGCTGGGTATTGTTGTGATATTCCTGTCAGTGGCATATGGCGCATTTTACCATTATTATGGCAAAATGAACATTACTTCAGACGAAGATTTTGAGTATGTATCAAAAATAGATATTCAACAGGGAGAAGATATCGACTACAGCACGATGACCGACGAAGAACGTGCAGCACTGGATGCTTATGACAATTCCAGAGGAAATCTTGTTTACGATTTCAACGACGATGTTGTGAATATCATGCTGGTCGGAACAGACTCCCGTACGAAGGGTCTGTATCGCACTAATTCAGACTCCATGATTATTCTCTCTATCAATAAAAAAACAAAAAAAATATTTCTTTCCTCGTTTATGAGAGACTTGTGCGTTAATATTAAAGCCGGAGGTAACCACAAGACCGAGGGTAAAGCCAAATTAAACGCGGCTTTCGCTTACGGCGGCTCAAAGATGATGTTTGAAACCTACGAGGAGAATTTTGGAATAAAACTGGATAAGTACATCCAGATGGACTTCTTCACCTTTGTCAAAATGGTCAACTATGTCGGAGGAATCGACATGTACCTTGAAGCCAAGGAAATCAAGGTAATGAACGAAAACTATATCCTTGAGATGAACGGTCTTTACGGTTCACCGCTTGATAAGGATATGCTCCCCGAAAAATCCGGAATGTATCACCTCAACGGCAAGCAGGCGCTTGCTTATACCCGAGTGCGTTACGTAGGCGGTGATTCAGGTCGAACCGAGCGTCAGCGCAAGGTACTGGAGGAAATTTTTAAATTGGTCAAAACAATGAGTCCGACAAAGTTAAACAAGTTTGCGGAAACTTGTCTCAAACTTGTCAGCACCAATATGTCACAGACCGATTTCATGTCGCTTCTGGTTTCTGCGCCGGAATATCTAGAATATGATTTAATCAGCGCAAGGATTCCGATTGATGGCACGTATCATTCCGGCTGGCTCCAAGGGGCATACGTCCTGATTGGCGATTTAAAGAGAAATGCCGATTATTGGTACAGTCTGGTCTATCTTGACAAGGATATTTCTGCGGAAATAGTGGAACAAGTAAAGAAAGAACGGGGCGATGAAACGGCCAGGGTGGAGGATGAAGACTAAGAATCAATGACAGAAAGCAAATAGCTTATCTAAAATCAATTGACCCAGTCTCTTTCTGCCGTCCACTCCCTTCAAACATTTATAAACTGCCGCATACTGTGCAAATCATTTGTACAGTATGCGGCTTTTTACTTTAATAAAAATACAAAAAATAAAGAAAATAAAAGCATTAAGAAGAAAAAACGAGAAATAAAAGCAAATTAAAAATAAAATTGACTTTTTCTGACTTTGACTTTTTCTGACCAATGATTATAATAAGAATTACAAAGGTCAAGGATAGTCAAAGACAAAGACAAAGACCTTTAGGAGATGATCATCCAATGATAATGAGCGAACAGGTTGCGAGATACATTCTGGAAATGCTTGACAATACCGACGGGACAGCTGAGATACGTCGCAACGAGCTTGCGGACCAGATGGGCTGTGTGCCAAGTCAGATCAACTACGTCATCACGTCGAGATTCACGCCGGAGCAAGGCTACGTGGTGGAAAGCAGACGCGGCGGCGGCGGATATATCCGCATAACAAGAGTGCGTCTCAGCGGCACTTCGGCGCTCATGCATGTGGTAAACAGCATCGGTGAGGAACTGGACTGCCAAACGGCCCGCGCACTGATAGCGGGGCTGTCCGATCGCGGGGCCATCAGTCAAAGCGCAGCGGGGATTATGCTTGCCGCCTGCGATGACAGCGCGCTCAGAGCACTGCCTGCGCAGTATCGCGATATCGCCAGAGCCGGAATTCTCAAACAGATGCTTATCAGATGCACCATCAGCCAATAATCATAAGGCCAACAAAATATATGATAAAGGGGAATGAAAATCATGTTGTGTGAAAAATGCAAAAAGAATGAAGCGACAGCTTATATCAAGACAAATGTCAACGGAGATGTACACGAGTATCATCTTTGCAGTGAATGTGCAGCGGAAATGCAAAACAGCGGAGCATTCGGCTCAATGTTCAAATTCGACGGCTTTGACAGCTTTGGCGAATGGGGGGGATTGTTCAGCCCGATGATGAGTGGATTTGACATGGTAAGCAGCCTGCTCAGTTCGCCGTTCGGAAGCTTTTCAGCAATGCCTTCGCTCAGTTCCGGCAAGCGCTGCTCGGTCTGCGGATCGGATTTCAGATCAATCGCCGATTCCGGCAAGGTGGGCTGCCCGAATTGCTACACCGAATTCAAAGGCCGTCTTGCACCGACTATCAAGAAAATTCACGGAAATACCGTACACTGCGGCAAACATTCCAAGACAACGACTCAGGAAAGCCGTGAAAATGAAACCGCATCGCTTAAGAAACAGCTGGCCGAAGCCGTCAGCAGCGAAAATTACGAGCTTGCCGCTGAATTAAGGGACAAAATCAAGTCATTGGAAGGCTGATCTGTTTTAAATTAAATGATGAACGGAGTGAAAGATTATGTCGGAGAAAAACGGCGTTAAAAAATGGTACGAGTCGGAGGGAGAAAAATCCGATGTCGTTATCAGCACGAGGATAAGACTTGCGAGAAATCTCAACGGATATCCGTTTCCGCACCTTATGAATGCTGACCAGATGAGAGAAGTCAACGAAAAGGTCAGAGATGCTCTGACCGGAGGGAATTCCGCTTTGCGAGACAGCTTCCGGTATATAGAGGCCGAGAAGCTTTCCGCTGTAGAGCTTGCCTCACTGACCGAACGACACCTTATCAGCCCGGAATTTGCCTCTCATCCCAAGGGCAGAGCCTTGCTGCTGATGAATGACGAATCGGTAAGTATCATGCTCAATGAGGAAGATCATCTGCGGATCCAGGTGATGGGAAGCGGTTTGCAGCTTGCCAAGGCATACGATATAGCCGATAAGATAGACACCCTGCTGGATGAAACGCTGCAATTTGCGTTTGATGAGGAGCTTGGATATCTGACAGCTTGTCCCACCAATCTCGGCACAGGCATGAGAGCTTCGGTAATGCTTCATTTGCCGGCGTCAGAGGCGGACGGTACGCTTCGCAGAGTGGCGGCAAGCCTTGACAAGATAGGCGCAACCATCAGAGGAAGCTACGGCGAAGGCAGCAAATCTGTCGGCTCGATGTATCAGATTTCCAATCAGGTGACGCTGGGTATAAGCGAGAAGGACGTTATTTCAAATCTTACCGAAATAACCAACCGCATGATAGAGCTGGAAAAGAAGTGCCGCGCGGGTCTGCTTGAAAGCGAAAGCTATCAGGACAGCATATGGCGAGCGCTGGGGCTTCTCAAGAGCGCCAGGGTGATGAGCAGCGGTGAATTTGCGGAGCTGTATTCCGCCCTGCGGGTTGGCGTCGCCGAGGGGCTTGTCACAGGCATGACGCTGGGAAGGCTCAGTGAGGCATATGAATCGGTGCAGCCTGCAAGACTGATGGAAATCAACGGGGAAAATATGAATTCCGCTCAGCGAGACAAAAAACGGGCCGAGATACTCCGCAAGGCTTTTAAAGACACAGAAATAGCTTAAAAACTTAACAGGGAAACGATATTAAGGAAACGGGGGATAATAATGTATAACTTCAAGGGATTCAGCGAAAAAGCAAATATCGCACTCAATCTTGCTTTTGAATGTGCGCAGAACATGGGACACACGTTTGTAGGATCGGAGCATATTCTGCTCGGGCTGCTCAAGACGGATTCCTGCGCCGCTCAGACCATTCTCAACGACAACGGACTTGACGCGGAGGCTGTCAACGATAAGCTGCTCGAGATACACGGGCAGGGAATCAGGTGCAGCCTTAATCCCAACGATATTACCGCACGCGGCAAACGCACCCTTCAGGCTGCCAAGAGCATTTCAAACCGTATGGGTCACGGATATGTCGGCACTGAGCATATACTGCTTGCGCTTATTCAGGACAGCGAGAGCTATGCCGTCAGATTCATTCAGGAACTCGGCGGAGATATACAGGGCATTGTTGACGGGCTGACCAGGCTCTTTAACGAAGAGGATGACGAATACGGCGGAGAACAGGAGTACGGTCAGCAGTCCCCGTTCGGAGGGTTCTTCGGAATGGGCGGTCAGAGTCCGTTCGGCATGTCCGAGCCATCCACAGGCAAGAGCAAAGGCAAGAGTCTGCAAAAATACGGACGCGATCTCACAGCCGAAGCGAAAAACGGCAAGATTGATCCTGTTATCGGCCGTCAGAAGGAAATCGACAGAGTCATACAGATTCTCTCCCGCCGCACCAAGAACAATCCCTGTCTGATCGGCGAACCCGGCGTGGGCAAAACAGCCATTGCGGAGGGCCTTGCTCTTAAAATCGCAGAGGGCGAAGTGCCTGAATCGCTCAAAAACAAAAAGATCGTCGATCTCAGCCTTACCGGAATGATCGCCGGCTCCAAGTACAGGGGAGAATTTGAGGAGCGTATCCAGTCGGTGATAGATGAGGTTATCAAGGACGGGAACACCATTCTCTTCATTGACGAAATTCACACGCTTATCGGAGCAGGCTCAGCGGAAGGCGCGACCGACGCGGCCAATATTCTTAAGCCCATGCTTGCCAGAGGAAGCTTCCAGGTGATCGGTGCGACCACCATTTCCGAGTACCGCAAATACATCGAGAAGGATTCGGCACTTGAACGGCGTTTCCAGCCGGTCATTGTGGGCGAACCCACCGAGGATGAAGCCGAGCAGATTCTTCTCGGACTGCGCGACCGTTACGAGGGTCATCACAATGTCAGGATAAGCGACGATGCTATCAAATCGGCTGTCAATCTTTCGGCGCGATACATTGCCGACCGTTATCTGCCCGACAAGGCGATAGACCTGATTGACGAAGCGGCTTCCCGCGTCAGACTCAGGAGACAGACCGCTCCGGACGACGTCAAGGAGCTGGAAAATCAGCTTAAACAGGTCACTGCCGACAAGCAGGAGGCTGTCAAAAATCAGGACTATGAGCGCGCGGCGAAACTTCGTGACAAAGAGAAGGCGCTTTCCGCAAGGTTTGAGGAACAGAAGGCCGCGTGGAAAAAGCGGAACGAGGGTCGTGAAGCTACCGTTACAACCGAGGATATTGCCGAGATTGTCTCTCAGTGGACAGGAATTCCGGTTGTACAGCTGACCACTGAGGAAAGCGAACGCATGCTCAGAATGGAGGACATTCTGCATGAGCGTATTGTAGGACAGCATGAAGCGGTTACAGCTGTGGCAAAGGCGATCCGCCGCGGCAGAGTGGGACTGAAAGACCCGAAACGCCCCATAGGTTCCTTCCTGTTCATGGGACCGACCGGCGTAGGCAAGACCGAGCTGTGCAAGGCACTGGCCGAGGCACTTTTCGGAGATGAAAATGCCATTATAAGACTCGATATGTCGGAGTACATGGAAAAGCACACCGTGTCGAAGCTCATCGGTTCGCCTCCAGGCTATGTCGGATATGACGAAGGCGGTCAGCTCACTGAAAAAATCCGCAGACGTCCGTACTCCGTGGTCCTGTTTGATGAAATCGAAAAGGCGCATCCCGACGTGCTCAATATCATGCTTCAGATTCTCGGCGACGGCAGAGTGACCGATTCGCAGGGCAGAACAGTTGATTTCAAGAATACCGTCATCATAATGACGTCGAACCTCGGCGCAAGAATCATCACAGGCGGCGGAGTCAACACGCTTGGCTTCGGTCAGTCTGACGAGAACAAGTCGCAGCAGGAATATGAGGATATCAAAGCGGCTGTAATGAATGAGCTGAAGAACACATTCAGACCGGAATTCATCAACCGTCTGGACGACATCATCGTATTCCGCAAGCTGAGCGAGGAGGACGTGGAGCAGATTGCCGACAGAATGTTGCAAGCGCTTGCCAAGAGAATCCGCGACATGGAAATCGACGTGGAATTTGAGCCGAGTGTCGCAAGGACCATTGCCAAGCACGGATTTGACCCGGTCTACGGTGCCAGACCGATCAGAAGAGCCATTCAGTCGGAAATCGAGGACAGGCTGTCCGAGAAGATACTGGAGGGAGAGGTCAAACCCGGAGACAGCATCAAGGTCAGCTATGACGGCGAGCTTGCCATTATGAAGAAATAAGGCACTGTTCAAAAATAATCTGAACAATCTGGCTTGTCCATCTTATTTTCTCACATTGCCTAACAAAAATAATCATCCCGAAGCGGGAGAGACTTTTCACAGTCGAACCCTGCTTCGGGATGATTTGTTTGGCGGATTATTTGTTTTCGATCTTCTGCTTGGACATGTAGTCCTCAAATTCCTTTGCGGATATAGGCTTGGAATAGAAATAGCCTTGGATCAAATCACAATCGGTGGTCCGGAGAAAATCGACCTGTTCCTGACTTTCGATGCCTTCGGCGACGACCGTCATATCCAGCGATTTGGCGAGGTCGATAATGTTTTTGACAACGACGTTGGCGCGATGGGCGTCAGTCACATTGCGGAAGAACTCACCGTCTATCTTCAGCGTGTCAAAAGGCAGCTCCTTGAGCAGATTGAGTGAGGAATAGCCCGAACCGAAATCGTCCATTGACACCGGGAATCCCATTGAACGCAGCTTTGTAATGGTGGTAATCAGCACGTCCATATCGTCGAAACAGGCGCTTTCGGTAAGCTCAATGTCGATGTACTTGTGCGGCACATTGTATTTGTCGACGATGGAGCATATTTCATGTGCGAGATTGGGATCGCTGAGCTGCACGCGGGAGACATTGACCGAGATGGGAACGGTCTTGTAGCCTCTGCGCAGACGGTTGCGCTGGAATATGCAAAGCTGTTCAAGAATGTAGTTGTCCACCGGCCCGACAAATCCGTTTTTCTCAAACAGCGGAATAAACTTGCCTGGGGAGATAAATCCCTTTTCGGGATTGATCCATCTCACAAGCGCTTCGGCTCCGCCGAGAGCGCCGTCACGAACCCGGTGCTTGGGCTGGATATACAGCTTGAATTCGTCTTTTTCAAGCGCGACATGCATCATCTTTTCCAGTTCGTGTTCCTCCGTCATGGCGCTTCGGAGTTTTTCGTCAAAGTAGGCAACCGTATTTGTCTTGGCGTCGTCAATGGTCTGTTCGGTAATGCTTGCCATATCCACTGCGTGAACAATATCCTTGTCGCCGTCGGCCAGGAGATATACGCCAACCGAAAGCGAGACGTTTTCACCGTTGGGACCGTCCTTGACCAGTTCAAAGAGATCGTTAATGCGTTTAGTCAGATCATCGGCGGAGGAATATGACCACAGCACGACAAAAATATCACCGCTGCGCCGCGCGGACATCTCGCGTGAAGAGCACATCAGTTCGAGTGTCTCCGCGATATATTTCAGCAGACGGTTGCCCGCCTTGTGACCGTAATAATCATTGTAGATGGTAAAACGGTTTATGTCGATGCAAAGTGCGGCGTGCTTGCTTTTCCACCAGCTTTTGTTTGACAGGCGTGAATTGCACAGGGCAACGAATTTCTGCCAATTGGCGCAACCTGTAATCTCGTCTTTATAAGCCATTTCAGTAATTTTCCTGCCGTTGAGCCATTGAATGAGCAGCATTGCCACCATGGCCACAAAGAATATCGCCACTATGCCGAAGAGCAGCACACGGCTGAGAATGATGAATGAAACCGTGCTTTCGGAAAGTGTAACGGAGCGCACATAGAAGAGTGTCCAGCCGTTTGTGGAAAGCTTCTTTTTGAAATAAATGCTGCTGACATTTTCATTGTCGCTGAGCAGACTGAAAAAGCTGCGGGAGTTGGTAATATCTCCGGCGTAGTAATCCGTGGAGACAGTGAGCTCCTTGGGAGCGTCCTCTCCCTCCTCGGATTGCTCCTCAGAGCGGGTTTCTACCTTCCGGTATCCCGCGTCGGTGCCGTCGGCGTATTTGTTGTCCCTTACGGAATTGTAGAAGCTGCCGCCGGCGGCGGATTGAGAGGACATGATCACCTTTCCCGAACTGTCGAGAATATACATGCCGGAGTAGGGGTTGAGCGCATAGTCCGTGTAATCAGCGACATGCAGCACTGCGGGAACAAAGCCTACCAGGAAGGCAATATTGTCTTCCTCGCCGGTAATGGGAGCATAATATGCAATCGCGTCGTTGCTGACGCCTGGAATACCGGGGTTGATTTTTCCGGAAATTCCGGAATGTCCCGCGGAAGCCTTGGCGAAAAATGCGAGCTTGCTCACCGCATAGACATTGCCTTCGTAGTCATACGCGTTGCCGTCGGGATCCGCGATCAAAATCAGTTCAAAGTCGCCCGATTTGGCGAGTTTTTTCAGTTCCTTGCTCTTTTTGCCTATGAGCTTTTCAAAATTGTTTTCTGAGCCTGAGAGAGAATCAGCCGCCGCTGAGATATAATCCGATTTGGCGTTAAAATCCTTCTGAACCTTGGCGGCCGCCTGCTGCATGGAAATTTTGTTTTCGTCGATTTTGTCCTGCATCATGCTGTCGTCAGCGGTATTAATGACAATAATGCAGAATATGGCAACAATAACGCACAGCACCACGCTTGCCAGGATCATCAGGGAAAGCTTGTTTTTCTGATGTTTCAAGTCTGTCACTCCCGGAATGTTAATGATACATTCATCATATCATAAAATCCGGGCAATTTCAATATAAATTATACAAATAATAAATAATTTGTACGAAATAATTATTGCTTTTATTAAAAATATGAAAAATCTGAAAAAATATGAAAAAGCACACTTACAAAAGCGGAACGTCCGAATGGGTGGCGGCATATTATTTAGGTATAAAAAATAATAATATTCGCATATCCGGGGGGTCGAAGGAATGGGTGAAACAATGATAATTGGTATTGCGGCGTTGTGCATGGCAGTCATTCTGGCAGCGGTAGTGGCAGCAGGAATGATCATTTTTCCTGCGTGCGGTGGAGAGAATGAGTGCGTTGTCCTGCCTGTCTGCGGGCATGTGGAGGACATTGAGCTGCGTGTGCGTGCGGCGGCATCGCACAGGCGAAGGCTGAGGCTGAGAAAAAGCGCGATATTTATTGTGAATTTCGGCGCGGACGGTGAGACCGCAGAAATTGCCCGCAAGCTGTGCCGGGAATTGGAAATGGTGAATCTGGTTGCGCCGGATGAACTCGCCGAACGACTGCGGGAGGCGGCGCGTGTGAGGGAAGGGTAGATTTTTATCCGGGGTATTTTTCAAAAAAATCGGTAAGCATATCGTCGACGCTTACTCCGAGCGCACGGCAAAAAAGAGCAAGTTCGTAATCCGTGACAATGCGGGTGTTATGCTCGATCTTGCTTATCATCTGCTGGTCAATATTCACGCCGAGAGTCTGCATTTTTGCGGCAAGCTGTGCCTGCGAGAGATCGTTTTTGACACGGCTTAATTTGAGCGATTTTGATATCACATTATTGTTTCCGTCAAACTGTATTTTTTTCATTCTGATTTCACACCAATA
>ONYN01000104.1 GCA_900322085.1 uncultured Eubacteriales bacterium
CAGAACGATTCGGCAGGCTTCATCAACCTTTTCGGACTGCCCATTAAGGTTCAGGCTATGAAGGAGCAGGCTGCCGCAAAACAGGATAAGTAATCATATTCCGACATCGGATTCGGTCATTCATTGCGCAGGGCAGGGAAAAAGGGATTTCTCTGCCCTGCGATTTTATTATTTGAAAGGACGTATTCATCATGGCAGTTATCATCAACGAAAAAAAGACAATGGACATCCCCAAAAAAACCATAGCGCTGGTCATCGCGGCATTGGTTGTAGTAGTCATCCTGTTCAACTGTGTTACAATTGTCGACGCGGGACACACGGGAGTGATCAACACACTCGGACACGTCAGTGAAAATGTACTTCAGGAGGGGATTCACCTCAAAGTACCCTTTGTGCAGACTATTATCAAAATGGACAACCGCATTGTCAAGCTGGAAGTGGAGACAGAAGCATTCTCGAAGGATTTGCAGACGGTTGAGACCAAGCTTGCCATCAATTACCGCGTGTCAAAGGACAAATCCTATGCCATTTACAAGAACGTCGGCAGCGACTACGAGACAATTCTGGTCAGCCCGGCGGTCAATGAGGTGCTGAAGGCAATCACTGCCAAATACACCGCCGAGGAGAGCGTCGCCAACCGTTCGCTCATTTCCCAGGGATTGATTGAGGAATTGAACAACAAGCTCAATAAGAACGGCATTTATGTGGAGGACGTCAACATTATCAACTTTGAGTTCTCGGAGGCGTACATTGCGGCCATCGAGGAAAAGCAGGTGGCAGAGCAGCGCCTGCTCAAAGCCAGGACCGAGAAGGAAGAGGCCATCGTCAAGGCCGAGGCGGAGGCCGAGACACTCAGAATTCAGTCGGAGGCACAAGCAAAGGCCAACAATATTCTGAGCAAGTCGCTCAATGACAATCTCATTCGCTACGAGATGATGAAGAAGTGGAACGGCGAGCTGCCAATGGTGACGGACGGCAGCACGATCATTGATTTCTCGGAATTCAGCAAAAAGAAATAAAAAGAAAGAAAAAACAAGCGCACAGCCGCGCGAAACGCGCCGGATACTAAGTGGAGACAGGCGAATACAGAAAGGAATATTCTTATGAAAAGCAAAATCACCAAAAATCACATTTTCACCGCACTTGCGATACTCTGCGGCATTGTTGCGGTGATTGGATTGCGATTGAATGACATGACGGCCATTCTCTCCCTATTGTTTATGCTGCTTGCCGGGGGACTTGCCTATTTTGGGTTAAGGCTGAGGGGGATATACTTTGTGTCTGCCATGGGAGTCGTACAGTGCTTGTTTGAGCTGCTTGGAAGTTCGGGTGACTCACCTGACGGGGATTTATCGGGATTTTTCATTACAGCGTTTATCATTGGCTGTTTTTATGCCTTTTTGGGTACAGTCGGTATGGTGGGAGGCTTTCTTTTGAAATCCGCGTGTGACAGGGTATCATCTGCCTTTTTTTCCGATAAATAAAGTGTGGAGCAAAGACGGCAGACGCTTTGCTCATCACAGTCATTTCATGGGGAACAACAATGCTGCTCAAAGGATAAGGAGTATCTATGAAAGACAAGAAACTTTCCAAGAAAACCATTTTCACCGCACTTGCGATGCTCTGCGGTATTGGCGCGTCTGTAATACATGCTGCGCCCGGATATGCGATAACCGGATCCCAATTAGACCAGACTGCGGCGGTCTTTATCGTATTGCTTATGCTGCTCACCGGAGTATTCGCTTATTTGGGAGTGGAACTGAAAGGCGTCATCATCGTATCGGCATCGTCAATGGCGCAGAGTGTGATTTCGGTGTGGATTAACGCAACATACCCGGATTTAGTTCAACTGATACCGTGGTTTGTTTTTATCGGAATTTTCTTTGCTGCTACGGGTATGACGGGCATGTTGGGGGCGTTCCTTCTGTCGTCTGCTTTTTCGTCAGGCAGAATAAAGCGCGTGGCAATGATAGCGGGAGCTGTATTGGCCATGTCAATTCCCTTGGAATTGACAATGCTGATTGTCGGGGATCCGTTTGTGCATTGGCAGACCAAAGCGGCCGCTGACGCCTTTGTTCAGGCAAAGTACCCCGATGGCAGTTTTGAATATTATGACTGGGAATACGGCGAAAACGGACTTGGCGTTTACAGCTATTATTACAGAAAAAAGGGCGTTGCCATGCAGCCGCTTTATATCATAGATTGCTCTGTTGATATGCATGCGCCGGTTATCAGATATTGCAGTTCTTGCACCATAAAGGATTCATTTGGCGACAATGACTATATGTTTTATGACGACTGATGGGTTCCGTATTACGCAATAATAGTTTATTAAAAAAATATAAATCTAAAAGGAGACTATAAAAATATGCAGCTATGGCAGGGGCGCTTTTCTAAGGCGATCGACAAAAAGACAAACGACTTCAATTCATCCATTTCCTTCGACAGCCGTATGTTCCGCGAGGACATCGAGGGCAGTATGGCTCACGCCGATATGCTCGGCACCTGCGGCATCATCGACCGCTCGGAGGCAGACAAAATTATCGAGGGCCTCAAAGGAATTCTGGCCGATATCGAGAGCGGCTCGCTTGCCATTGACATGGAGGCCGAGGACATTCACACCTTTGTGGAAGGCGAACTCACGGCACGTCTGGGCAGTACCGGAAAGCGGCTGCACACATCGCGCAGCCGCAACGATCAGGTAGCTCTCGACATTCGACTGCATCTCCGCAAGCAGGCGGACGAGATTCTCATGGATCTCAAAGAGCTGATCAAGGTCATCTGCGACAAGGCGGAGGACAACGCCGAAACCGTCATGCCGGGCTACACACATCTCCAGCGCGCCCAGCCGATCACCTTCGGACATCACCTGCTCGCCTATGCCGAAATGCTTCTGCGCGACATTGCCCGCATTGAGGACGCAAAGAAGCGCATGAATATCAATCCCCTTGGCAGCTGCGCCCTTGCCGGTACAACATATGAAATCAAACGCAGTCTTACCACTGCCGCTCTGGGAATGGATGATTATTCCCGCAACAGCCTTGACGGCGTTTCCGATCGCGATTTCTGCCTTGAACTGGCTTCGGCTCTGGCCATTGTCATGGTGCATCTCTCACGCTTTGCGGAGGAGATCATTCTGTGGTGTTCATGGGAATTCAAATTTATCGAGCTGGACGACGCGTTTTCCACAGGCTCTTCCATCATGCCGCAGAAGAAAAATCCCGATATTGCCGAGCTGGTCCGCGGCAAATCCGGCAGAGTGTTCGGCGATCTGATGACACTGCTCACCGTGATGAAGGGAATTCCGCTTGCTTACAATAAGGATATGCAAGAGGACAAGGAGGCAATCTTCGATTCATTTGATACCGTGAAGATGTGCATTACAACCTTTATTCCCATGCTCGACACCATGACGGTGCTTAAGGACAATATGAGAGCGGCGGCCGCGAAGGGCTTCATCAATGCCACCGACTGCGCGGATTATCTGGTCAAAAAGGGTCTTCCCTTCCGCGACGCATACAAAGCGACAGGCACCCTTGTGGCAAGGTGCATCGAGCTGGGTGAAACACTTGAAACATTGCCTCTTTCAGAATATAAGAAAATCTGTGACACATTCGACGAAGGCGTTTATGAAGCGATTAATCTGGATGTTTGCGTCAGTCAGCGCGGGAGTGCAGGCGGTCCCGCAAAGGAGAATACAATGGCCAATGTCGAGAGAATCAGAGCCATTATTAACAGCTAAATTAGGCGATTGTAAAAATAAAAAGGAAAAGTATCGCGCAGCGCCATAATTAGCGAGCGAATGCGAGCGTGGGGAGTCTTAGCTTTCGCTAGCGAAAGCTGGGGGAACTTGTTCCTCCTGGC